>CAZOAF010000074.1:0-5740 GCA_964577775.1 uncultured Thermoplasmatales archaeon
TCAGAAATTTCCTTTATCTCTTTTTCATATTTCTCAACTTTAAATTGGGATTTTTTGTATTCTTCTTGTACAAATTCGAAGAAGTGAATGTTAGATGCAAATTCCAGATATTTTGCCTGTTTAGTACTGAGATCCAATTTAATCGTCTAAAATCAATAGAAATTTGATTAAGAACATAGTTAGAAAATAGTTATAAAAAATTATAACTAACTTAAAACCAACCATTAAGCATTATACCTTGATGGCCGAATGGGATTTAGTTAGTTTTGTAATGGCAAGCGAGATAAGATTTAAGATACTTGTTAGCTTGAATAACAAAATCCAAACTCCCACAGATCTTAAGAAGGAATTCAATGTCCCCATATCCCGGGTGAGTGCTGTTTTGAAAGAATTATGCGAGAAGGATTTAATCAAAAATCTGACCCCTGAACGAAGAAAGAGTAAAATGTACTCTATAACAAAGGAGGGGAGGAAAGTTCTGGGGGAAATACATCATCTTACAGAAGGCGGTGATTCACAGTGAATAAAAAGAAAAGTTATGTTAAAATGAAGGAGATAACTGATGATGACTACAAAAATTTCATAAAAAAACACAATGAGATTGTAATAGAGGATAGGATAGGAGGAAAGCCCGTTGTAATAAAAATTGGTCAGAAAAAGAAAATCAAAAAATTTCAGCCGGAAAATTTCGAACTGGAAGGAACGAATGTATGGTCATATCCAAAAAGAGGGGATTGGGCAACACATAAAGGAAATTACAGAGGAAACTGGCCTCCCCAGATGGTGAGAAATATATTATTGCGATATTCGAAGAAAGGAGATGTTGTGTTGGATCAGATGGTTGGCTCTGGAACAACACTTATAGAGTGCAAATTACTCGGGAGGAACGGGATTGGTATTGATATAAACAAAAACTGCGTAATGCTTACCCGTGACAGGCTAAACTTTCGTTACACGGCACTTGATTATGATTCCGAGGAGACCTCTCAGAAAACTTATGTCGGAGATGCGAGAAAATTGAATTTGATAAAGAAGAATTCGATTGATCTGATTGCAACCCATCCTCCTTATGCCAATATCATACCCTACTCAAAAGAAAAAATTGAAGGTGATTTATCTAACGAATATAGCATAGATGAATTTATTGGAGATATGGAAAAAGTGGCTAAAGAGTCATTCAGGGTTTTAAAACCAGATCACTACTGTGCTATTCTTATTGGAGATACAAGAAGAAAGAAACATCATGTGCCGATCGCATTCAGGGTCATGCAGACATTTCTAGATATTGGATTCATCTTGAAAGAAGATGTCATGAAACACCAGTGGAGGTGTAAATCAACTCCTTTTTGGTTGAAGAGATCCATCGAATATAATTTTCTTCTTCTCATGCATGAGCATTTGTTCGTGTTTAGAAAACCTAAAAATAAGGAAGAGATGGAGGATTTCTCGGATTCTGTCAAATGGTGGTAGTATCCTTATTTCCCAGTTAACTTAAAATATAATCTGTTCATCTATCATCATGCCTGCTGTCGAGGTTAACGGACTTGTCAAGGATTACGGGAAAATCAGGGCCGTGAACGAAATCTCGTTTTCCGTCGAGGAGGGAGAGATATTCGGGCTCATAGGGCCCAACGGTGCGGGCAAGACAACCACACTCCGGGTCATATCCACCCTTCTGCAGGTTACGGATGGCAGCGTAAAAGTTTTCGGGCACGACGTTGTCCGGGAGGCGGGGAGGGTTCGCCGACTTATAAGTTACCTGCCCGAAGATGCGGGGGCGTACAGAAACCTGACAGGTATCGGTTATCTCAATTTCATTGCGGGATTCTTCGGGGATGGAAGGGAGATGGATGATATGGTCGAGAGGGGGATAAAGATAGCAGACCTGGGAGACAGGATAAACGACAGGGTGGAGAACTACAGCAAGGGAATGACGCGCCGGCTGCTGGTCGCAAGGGCGTTGATGACGGAGCCGAAGCTTGCCATACTCGACGAGCCCACCTCCGGGCTGGACGTGATAAACGCGCAGGAGATAAGGAAAATCATCCAGGGTACCGTCCGCGAGGGAACGACGGTGCTGCTCTCGTCACACAACATGCTGGAGGTCGAGTTTCTGTGCGAGAGGATTGCACTGGTGGACGGCGGGAGGGTGGTGGAGGCGGGAAGCCCCCGTCAACTCAAGGAAAAGTACGGTGCTGCAAACATAGAGGAGGTTTTCACGGAGGTGGTGAGATGAACCATCTTTTGAACATAATAAGGAAGGAGGTAAGGGAACTGCTGACGCCCGCGACCTTCGTGCCCATAATCGTCATGGCAATCATCTTCGGAAGCATGGGGAACATGATAGGGGGGGCGGCGGAGGAGGCAAAGGAAAAGCCCGTCATGGGCATAATAAACATGGATAACGGGACTTTTTCCAGTATCGTAAACACCACGGTATACAATATGTCCAAGGTGGCATACGCCGGCACGTCGGGAAACGTGGACGAGGGGATAGAGGAGGGAGTAGGGGTACTGAAGGAGAAGGGAGGAACGGCCCTCATAGTCGTGCCCTCGAATTTCAGCGAGAGGATAGAGAACAACCTTCCGGGTAAAATCGAGGTCTACTGGATAATGAAGGGGGCGGGGATAATGGATTCCATATCCTCCGGTGTGGTGGAGGCCATTCTTCAGGAGGCGAACAGAAGAATCTCGATGGAACTCATGGAAAAGGGGAACGTAAATGCGACTTTCGCCCTGTCGCCCACAGCACGAAACGAGACGACCATTTTCAAGGGAAAGGAAATGCAGGGCATATCTCCCGGCACCATAAGCGCGATGCTGTCCTCCCAGTCAACGATGGTGCCCATAATAATAATGATAATAATCATGATGGCAGGGGGCATGGTGATTTCCTCGATGGGAATGGAAAAGGAGAACAAGACGCTGGAGACCCTCCTCACCCTGCCGGTGAAGCGCTCATCCATCGTTGCCGGCAAGATAGCGGGCAGCGCCATAGTGGGGCTGGTCATGGCTGCCATCTACATGGTGGGTTTCCGGTATTACCTTTCCTCGTTTCAATTTTCGGGCAATGTGAACCTGGCGGATTACGGGCTTGTTCTGGATTCGTGGGACTACCTCCTTGTGGGCACATCCCTGTTTCTCGCCCTCACCGCCGCCCTTTCCCTCTGCATGGTTCTCGGCACGTTTGCAAAGAATTACAAAAGCGCGCAGACGCTCACCGTCCCGGTCTCCGTGCTTGCACTGATTCCCATGATCATGATAATGTTCAAGGATTTCGACACCCTGCCGCCCGTTCTGCGTGCCATACTGTTCGCGATACCTTTCTCCCATCCGATGATGGCGGTCCGCGCCCTTCTGTTCGGGGATTACATGCTCGTCATCTCCGGAATCGCGTACGTGTCGGTATTTGCGCTCGCAATGATTGCAATAGCGGTTCGCATATTCAAGACCGACAGACTGCTGACAGGTTCCGTGAATCGTTCCCTCTTCAAAAGACGCTAACCTTTTATTCCCCTTCCGTTTATTTTGGCGTGAGGAACGAATGGGATGAAATCGCCGGAAATTTTGACACCACGCGCCGCCGGCCATGGAAGGAATGTCTTGAATTCATGGAGGGCAGGGAAGGCATTGCAATCGACATAGCATGCGGAAACGGAAGGCACACGATTCCCGTGAGCGAAAGGGCGGGGGCTGTCGGCATGGACTCCTCGGCGGAGATGGTGAGGATAGCAATGGAAAATGCAGGCGGAAGGGCATCGTTTGTCGTGGGGGATGCATCGGCAATCCCGTTCAAAGGCAACACATTCGATTTCGCTCTCTTCATCGCCGCGCTTCACAACATCCGCGGGCGGGGCAGGCGGGTGAGGGCGCTGGAGGAGATGGGGAGGGTTCTCAAGGACGGGGGCGAGGGGCTGGTCTCCGTCTGGTCGAGATGGCAGGACAGATGGAGAACCCACTTTCTGAAGAGGGCCCTTTCCCTGAGGATAAGGAATTTCGGGGACATCGACATCCCCTGGAAAAGAGGCGTGGAGGCGATGCGCTTCTACCATCTTTACAGCATGCGCGAGCTGAAAAGGGATGCAAGGAAGGCGGGGCTGGAGGTCGTAAAAGCGTGGAGTGTGAGAAAGGCATCGAAGAAACATGCGGACAACCACTTCATTATCGTGAGAAAAGGAGCACGAGGAAAAAGACCAGCGCAAAAATCATTCCCGCCGCCATCAGAATGAAGGCAAGACGTTTATCGGACGAAATCACGATTGGAATCGGCCCTATGAGTATAAGCCCGCCGGCACGCCTGTCCGTTCCGGCATCTCCGTATCCATCTTTTCCGTACGTCTCCCCTGTTGTGCGGAACTGCGAAAGCATGAAAATGGGAAAGGAGAGGAAAACCAGAAGCATTCCTGCAATCATCAGCGGGCCGTTACCGTAAACAAACGGAAAGATTATGAAAATTCCTGCCCCGCCCTCCCCCGTGGCAATGCCTGCAATTATGAACGCAATCCCGGAAACGAACGAAACGACTGCCGCTCTACTTTCCATACCTTCTCTGCCTCCTCTGGTAAGATTGTATGACCTCCAGAAAATCCGTCTTTCTCAATGCAGGCCAGTATATATCAGAGAAATACAGCTCGGAATACGCAAGCTGCCAGAGCAGGAAGTTCGAGATTCTCTCCTCGCCGGATGTACGGAGTATCAAATCCGGGTCGGGCACATCGGACGTGTACAGGTACGATGATATCACATCCTTTTTTATGTCATCGGGTTCCATCTCACCGTTTTTCACGGCCCTTGCTATGCTTTTCACCGCCTCGACAATCTCCTCGCGTCCGCCGTATCCTATGGCTATGTTGAAGTAATGCTTGGTATATTTCTTCGTCGCTTCCATGACCTCGCTGGCTGCCTTCGCCACATGGTCCGGAAGTTTCCCTATGTCGCCTATGACCCTCACCCTGACCTCGTTTTCATGGGTTCTCTTGTCCTCCGCTATCTTTTTCAGGTCCTTCTCGAACATATCCATGAGGTGGTTTACCTCCTCCTCGGGTCTGCTGAAGTTGTCGGTCGAGAATGCGAATACGGTGAGTCCCTCTATCCCTACTTCGTGGCACCATCTCACCACGTCCTCCAGCTTGTCGCCTCCCATTTTGTGCCCCTCCTCCGGCCCCAGCCCCTGGTAGAGTGCGTACCTGCGATTTCCGTCCATTATGATTGCCAGATGGCGGGGGATTTCGTGCTGTTTGATTTCCTCCATCATCTTCTTCGCCTTTATGCGCTCCACCTCCTCCTGAACAATATGGAAGAGGCGGTTGTGCTTGAGATGACGGATGACACTTCTTGCGAACTGGGTCTCTATCGCCCTGTCGCCAAGCTCGGTGACCCTCCTCCTGACATAGCTTTTTTTCATCCCAATCCCCAATAAAACACGGCGTTATAAAGTTGCTGTTAATTTAAAATAGGATAATCCTTTACCATTATGAAAGTCGTCGTGGCGCTGGGCGGAAATGCTCTTATAAAACGGGACCAGAAGGGCACCAGCGAGGAGCAGTTCGAAACAACCATGCACTCGGTGGGCGACATAGTGAAGATGATAGAGAACGGCTGGGAGGTTGTCATCACTCACGGGAACGGTCCGCAGGTCGGCTCGATTCTGCTGCAGCAGGATGTTGCCAAAAGCGTTGCACCCCCAATGCCTCTCGATGTCTGCGTGGCACAGTCGCAGGGACAGATAGGCTACATGATA
>CAZOAF010000075.1:0-5722 GCA_964577775.1 uncultured Thermoplasmatales archaeon
AAAAGCCCCGGAAAAAGAACCCTTCTGGAGTTGAAACATCCTAGAGCTTTTTCTTAAAAAGAAATTTAACGTTTTCTTTGGGGATGAAACACCTTTCTTTTTTGAAAAGAAAGGGGTTCATTCATTCCCATTACTTTTTTATATTACTTTTGTATTGGGCGTTGAGAATATGACCACAGCATATGATGTTCCAGCAGAAGCGATAATAAAAAAGCTAGCTGACAAATTGAAGAATGAATATAAACTTACGCCTCCCGAATGGGCAAAATGGGTAAAGACGGGAGTGCACCGTGAGAGGCAGCCCGATGACCCCGACTGGTGGTATGTGAGAACGGCAGCCGTTCTGAGGAAAGTCTACATGCGTGGTCCCATAGGAATAGAACACCTTCGCAGTCTGTTCGGGGGGAAGAGGGACAGGAGGGTGAAGCCTTACAGGGCCAGAAAGGGAAGCGGTTCCATAATCAGAAAGGCACTTCAGCAGCTGGAGGAGGCGGGATTTGTGGAGACAATCAAAGGTAGGGGCAGGGTTGTCACTTCCAAAGGACGCTCGTTTGTCGATAATACAGCCCACGAACTGATAAAAGGATAAAAAAATTTAAATAGACCATCAGGTGTGGTATTGAATATGGATGCCGAGGACATTAAGAGGAAGATGATTCAGCAGATGCAGCAGGAGAGCCAGGGACAGATGGAAGAGGAATATGTGAGGGAACAGATAGACGCCCAGAAAAAAGCCTTACTCCGTCTTATTCTGGATGCAGATGCGAGAGAACGACTTGCGAGGATACGAATTGCAAACCCCTCTAATGCCGAGATGATAGAGAACAATCTTATAGGACTCTACCAGATGGGAAGGCTGAGAGAGCAACTCGACGACGAAAAATTTCAGATATTGATAAAGAATTTGACACCGAAGAAAAGAGAAATAAAAATAAGGAGGATTTAGATGTCACGAAACAAACCGTTGGGCAAAAAGAAAAGGTTGAACAAGGAAACCAAGAGTAACAGGCGGGTGCCTGCATGGATAACCATGAGAACAAGCAGAAGATTCCTTCAGCATCCCAAGAGAAGAAGCTGGAGAAGAAGTAAATTGAAAAGGTGATTTGAATGGCAGAAGAGAGAATTTACACGGTTCCACTTATCAGGGTAAAATCATTACCAAGACCGAGAAGGGCCAAGAGGGCTGTCCGCGAGGTGAGGGATTTCCTTTCCAAGCACATGAAGGCAGAGGAGGTCATGATTGATTCCAGTCTGAACGAAAAGATATGGTCAAGGGGCAGGAGCAACATCCCCACAAGGATAAGGGTCAAGGGAGTCAAGGGTGATGATGGCGTTGTCTGGGCATATACTCCTGAAGCCGAGGTTGTGGATAGAAAGAAGAAGGAAGAAGAGGAAGCCGTAGAGGAGAAAAAGGAAGAAAAAGCACCGGTTGAGGAGAAGGTACCCGAGGAGGAGGAAATTTCAGAAGAAGAACCCGGAGAGATAATAGAGGAGGAAGAGGTTGAAGAATCGCCCGAAGATGCAGCAGAAGAAGTTGTAGAAGAAACTCCTGAAGAACAAATAGAAGAACAGGCGGAGGAGCCGCCCGAGCAGAAGGACAAGGAAATAACGGAGGACGTTACTGAAGAACAGAAGGAAACAGAGCAACCGGAAGAAGAGCCGGTCAATGAAGAAGCCAAAGAGGAATCAGCCGAAGATGAACAGACAGTAGAAGAAGACGAATCCGGGGAGCCAGAGGGCAAAAAGAAGGGGGAGGAGAGCTGAATATTCATTACCATGCTTAAAAGATTGGATTTCAACAACAATCCATATCTGGGCGTTTTCTGCAGGGCAAACGATGAAGTGGCATTTGTAACCCCGCTTCTTCAGAAGAAAGAAAGGAAAACGGTGGAGGAATCCCTGAATGTAAAAACCGTGGAATTGACCATAGGCGGGAGCGCGATAGTTGGTTCGCTTATGGCCATGAATTCTCACGGGGCTGTTGTTGCGGATTTTATCGGCGAGGACGAGATTGGTATCCTGGAAAAAAGTTTCGATGGAAACTTTCTGGTAATAAAGGATAACTTCAATGCTGCCGGAAACAACATACTGGCAAATGATAACGGCGCAATTGTACATCCCATGATGGACAACAAAACAATAAAGGATATAAAGGGTGTTCTGGATGTGGAGGTGGAACGGGGCACCATAGCGGGCATAAAGACCGTGGGCATGGCTGCGGTTGCCACAAACAGGGGAGTGCTGTGCCACCCGAAACTCGAGGATGAGGAAAAGAAAAGGCTTGAAGACATGTTCGGGGTGAGGGTGGATATTGGAACCATAAATCATGGCGTCCCCTACGTGGGCGCCGGAATGGTCGCAAACGGAAACGGTGCCATCGCGGGAAGCAAGACAACAGGTATCGAGATGGGCAGAATAGAAGATGCCCTAGATTTGATAGGTGAATAAAATGGCCAAAAAAGCATACAAGGTGGAAGGAAAGTTTTACATGAAGAACATATGGCATCCATTCAGCAAGGAAGTCGTGAGCAGCAGCAAGGTGAAAGCCAAGGAAAAAGTGCTATCCATAATCGGAAGCAACCACCGGGTGAAAAGAAACAAGATAATCATAGATAATCTGAAGGAGGTATCACCCGACGAGTTGGAGAATCTGGTGGTAAAGTATCTGGTAGAGCGTTAGCATGGCAGACGAAAGCGAAAGTACAAAAAATATGCTGCTCCTGCAGGAATACCAGGAGAGAATGGATGAAATATACCAGCAGGTACGTTTTATAGAGGAATTGCTCGGTGAATACCGAAGGGTCAAATCAGCACTTGACGAGATATCGAAGGCAAAGAAGGGCGACGAGTTAATATTGCCGATTGGCGGAAACGTCTTCATACACGCATCCCTGAAGGACAACTCGAACGTTCTCACGGGGGTGGGGGGAGGGGTGGTTACCGAAAAATCCATCAGCAAGGCAGTATCATTCGTTGACAAGAAAATAGAGGAACTTCTGAAGGAGGAAGACACCCTGATAGGGACCTCACAGGAGCTGAAGGCAAAAGTGGAAGAATTGTCCAAAAAGCTGAGATATGCCGACAGTTAGGCACACGAGAGGGTGAAATATGTTCAAATTCCTGAAGAATAAATTCAAAAGTTTTGAGGATGCAATAGAGGAGGAGATAAAGAAGGCAACGGTTGAGGAGGAGAAGGTAGAGATTCCATCAGAGGGTAAAAGAGGGAAGGCAGAGGGAAGACGAATATCGGACGAAAAGGTCGAGAAAAAGGTAGAGAGGGAACTGAAGAAGACCCTTGAACTCGAGAAGAAACTCGCCGAAACGGATAAAGCCAGGAAGGCGGCGCTGCCCGTGAGCGAGAAGAAACTGGAGGAGTTGATGTGGGACCTGGAGATGGGGCTCATGGAGGCTGACGTGGCACTTCCCGTGGTGGAGGATATAAAGGACAGTGTGAAGAATCAGCTGCCGTATATAGGAAGAAAGAACGTCGGTGAAGCTGTCAGGGAGACGCTAAAAAATGCGATAGAGAAGATTCTTTCCTCGAGCGAGAAGGATTTCGACACGTTTGTGAAGGAGAGCGAGAAGCCGGTTGTTCTCATGTTCGTGGGTGTCAACGGAACGGGAAAGACGACCACCATAGCAAAACTTGCCCACTATCTGAAGAACAAGGGTTACAGCTGTGTGCTGGGTGCATGCGATACCTTCCGGCCGGGTGCAATAGAACAGATTGGAATCCATGCAGACAAGATAGGGGTAAAACTGGTGAAGCACGCCGCGGGAACAGACCCTGCCGCAGTCGCCTACGATGCGGTCGAGCATGCAAAGGCAAAGTACAGGGATGTCGTTCTGCTGGATACCGCAGGGAGAATGCAGACGAACACGAACCTCATGGACGAGATGAAGAAGATAAAGAAGGTCGCAAAGCCCGACATGATAATATTCGTGGGCGATGCGCTGACCGGCAACGATGCGGTGGAGCAGGCAAGAAGATTCGACGAGGTTGTTGGAATAGACGGCATAATACTGAACAAGGTGGACGCCGACGCAAAGGGCGGGGCGGCATTATCGATTGCATATACGATAGGAAAACCCCTTCTTTTCATAGGAAACGGACAGGAATACGACGACCAGATTCCGTTCACAGCCGGGTGGATGATTGAAAGATTGTTTGACTAACCATCCCATCTTTTGAAAAGTTCGTGTCCGATGTCGAACTGGTCGAGTATTTTGCCCACCACATGGTTCACGACATCTCCTATTTTCTCCGGCTTGTGGTAAAATGCGGGCATGGCCGGAAGCATGACGACACCGCTTCTTTTGAGTTTCACCATGTTCTCGAGACTTATGAGATCGAGGGGCGTTTCCCTGGGCACGATTACCAGCCGTCTTCCCTCCTTGAGGGAACAGACTGCCGCCCTTGTTATAAGGTTGTCCGTATATCCCGAGGCGACTGCACCCATTGTCTTGAGGCTACAGGGCACGATTGCCATGCCGTCATGCAAAAATGAGCCGCTTGCCACTTCCGCGGATATCTCTTCTTCATCAAAATACTTGTCCGCAGCAGAAATCAAATCATCCATGCTGTAAGGTGTCTCATGCCTGATTATCTTTTTTGCTGTTTCAGATATTATGAGATAAACGCTGCACCCCGCTTTTTTCAATTCTTCAAGTGTTCTTATCCCGTAGATTGCACCGGATGCACCTGTTATGGCGAGAATTACTTTCATCCTTTCTTTATCAAACGACAATATAAATAATTTGTAGGGCTACATCAACCGTTCTATCGCATCCATGACGCTTTTGCGGACATTCTCCCGGGTGAACTCCTCGAGATGCCCCGGCACCCTGACAACAGGTATGCCCTGTTCCTCCAGATACTCCAGAGCGGGCACGGTTTTCTTTTCGAATTCCTCCAGCCTCGAGCGTATCTTTTCCTCGGTATCATCGGAACGCTGGATTACCTCCGCCCCGCATTTCCTGCACCTGCCGTTGTCCGGCGGTTTGTACGTCAGGTGGTATACCTCACCGCATGAGGGACATATCCTGCGGTTCACCGTCCTCTCTATTATCTTCTCGTCCGAATTCTCAACAAGCAGCACGAAGTCTATTCCGGAATCCACGTCCCCAACCAGTTCAAGCAGGAACTCCGCCTGGTTGAGCGTGCGGGGGTATCCGTCCAGCACCTGATTGCGATATCCCTTCTTCGAGAAATATGATTTGAAAAGTTCATTTGTGATGTAATCGGGAACGAAAAGACCGCGGTCAACGAAATACTTTGCCTTCATGCCCAGTATCACGTCTCCATCATCTGTTCCGAGTTTGTCTGCCGCCACCTCATCGGGCACGAATCTCTGCTTATCCCCGTCCCAGAATTCCCCGAGTTCGCCATCGTAACCGTACGAATTGAATTTTCCGAGATAGGAACGGAATATATTGCCCGTTGAAAGCTGTTCGAGTCCGAATTCCTCCACGAGCACGTCTATACGGGGCTGCTTTCCCGCACCGCTTTTTCCCGTAACAACAACATTCGTTATGTTCTGGAGGTCTATTTCTGACATGGGTGTGAAAAGAATTTCACTATTTAAGCATATTTGGGTAAAAATGGTAAAACCCAGAATGCTGAAAGAGTGAAAAGCAGGAAAATATTCACACTCAGCAGATTTTCCACCCTAACGCATTATACATTCGACAACATAACTTCTTAATTTTTTGCATAAAAATT
>CAZOAF010000076.1:0-5721 GCA_964577775.1 uncultured Thermoplasmatales archaeon
TTTACAGCCATGCCGCATTTCCTGCACGTCATTATTTCATCGAGAAATTTATCGACATGCCCCGATGCCTTGAGCACGCGGTACGGGGTTATCACCGGAGTGGATATCTCCAGGAATTTCTCCCCCAGCACGTAGAACTCGCGCCATTTGTTCTCAACGTTGTTCTTCAGCAGGGTTCCGACGGGCCCGTAATCGTAAAATCCCGCCTCCCCGCCGTATATGTCGTAGGAAGGGTAGAAAATGCCCCTTCTTTTTGATAACGAAATTATATCGCCATATTTATCCATCATATCAGGGTTTTCATCAAATCAACATCACACACCATTCCCATCATCTCGTTTTCTCCGTCCATAACGGGCATCTGGTTTATGTTGTGGTCAAGCATCTTCTGGGCGACCACAGAGAGCTCCGTTTTTCTGAAAACGGTGATTACATCCCTTACCATGACCTCCTTCACGGGTATGGGAGGAAGCTGTATTTTTGAAGTCTCGTAGTAGAGGCGCATGACATCCCTTATCCCCTCCCAGCTCCATACATCCTCGTCCTCGCCTATGCCTATCTCCGACTTCGAAATACCCACGTCAAGATGGGAAAACGTGAATAAATCCCCGTCGGCCACTATTCCGGAAAGCTTGCCCTCCTCGTCAATCACGGGCAGGGCTCCTGCATCCGTAATCCTGAATATCTTCATCACGGCGGGCAGCGGCGTTTCCTGGTACACCGGAATAAATATGGGCGAGAGATAATTATCAACCTCGTCGCCGTCAAACTTCTCTATGAGACGAAGGATATCCGACGGAGATATGATTCCCTTGACCTCGCCTTTCTCAACAACGGGCAGACCGTGTATACGCTTCTCGTAGAGTATCTTGGCTGCCTTCTTTATGTCGTCGTCAGGGGATACTGTCAGGGGATTATCGTTCATTATCATGGCAAGCTGGTCTTCCTCATAATTCCTGAATATATCGTTTCTCGTGATTACCCCTGCGAGCCTCATGGTTCCGGCTTTGACCACGGGCATCCCGGATATCTCGTGTTTACCGAACATACGAAGGACTTCTTCCCTGTTCCCGGGCACCTCTGCAAGTATGAGTTTCGTGGTCATAACATCCTTGACTTTGACCTTTTCCTTCATTTTTCCCCCTGCTTTCAGTCTGTTTGCTGAATGTTCACACTCACATTTAAAGATTTCCTTGGATTTTCGTATACCATCTCCAGCGCCTGCTCTCTGGAAACATCGAAATTATTCAGCAAATAATCAACCTCATCCATTATATCCGGAGGGACGATCATTGCATTGTCCGTTCCCAGCAGGAGGGTAACGCCATGCGCCACCATGCCCTCTATATCGGGGCGGATGCCGAAGAATGCATTCGAGCGGGGGCAAACAACGACCGGTATTTCCTCGTCTGCCACGATTTCAATATCGTCAATGCTTGCACTGCTCATATGAACGAGAAAGGTGGGTTTCAAATCCAGTATTGCATTGATATCCTCCCGGAATGCCTCGCTTGCATGAAGCGCAAACATTTTCTTTCTTTTTCGGGTATGCTCTGCCACCTTTTGCAACTCGTCATAATCCCAGTCCGAGATGCTGCTCACCCCGATACCGTTGGCAATTCCCAGTATTTCATCCGTCTCATCACGGTCGTATTTCAATTCAGCGGGCCTTCCGAGTATTATGGCATTTATGCCCTCGCTTTCCGCAATTTTTCTCAGTTGCTCCGCCCCCCTCACCCCCCCTTCCCTGAAATCGCAGAAATGGGTTGTTCCGCACCTCCTCATCACGGAAATCGCCTTTCTCATGCCCTCGCCGACGGTTCTTTCAGAGGCTTCCTCAAGCATTTTGTGCTTCAATCCGTGCGGGGGGGCAACAAGTTCCTCAACATTCCATCTTCTCCCGGCGGTTTTATCCAGAGATATGAATGCATCGCCGATATGGGTGTGACAGTTGAACACGAAGTGGTTCACGATAGTAGAAGTGCTACCTTTTAAAATTGTTTTCCATGGGGAGATACACATCGAAGGCAGTCCCCCTGCCGTCCCGGCGATTTCCGACCTCTATTCGCCCCCCGTCCAGCTCCACAATCCTGGCAGACAGATAGAGCCCCATGCCGTTCCCCCTGCTCCCCTTTACCATCCCGTTGAAAATCTCCTTCTTTATCTCCGGGTCTATGCCGATTCCGTCATCCTCCACCGTTATTCTGCAGAATCCGTCTCCCTCTCCCGCACGGATGGTTATGTTCCTGCACTCGGAATGGATTATCGCATTGAGTATGATGTTGTAAAAAACTTCCTTTACGAGAGGCATCGATTCCAGTTTTATATTCGAAGGAATGAAGTAGATGCTGATCCCTCTTCTCTCCGCCTCATACAGAAGCTGGTTTGTTATTTCCCCTATCATCTCATCAACATCAATTTCCTCTTTTTCCTGGTTTTTCTCCAGCAGATGAAGTTTCTTCATGCCGACCATCAATTCCATGTTGCCCCTTATCGCAAGCTTTGACCGTTCAAGCAAGTTTTTCTGCTCCACCGAAAGTCCCGTATCGGAAAGCAGCTCGAGATACCCCATGACCACCTGGCTCTTGTTCCACATATCGTGTCTCAGCAGAGAATCGTAGAATTTTGCCTTCTTCTGGGCTTTTCTCAACTCTGTGATATCGTGAATGATTCCTTCTATGAATCTGCCCCCTTCGACAAGGACGGCAAACTCGTTTCCCACAACCACCTCCCCGTCCTTCCTGAGATACTCTATCTCGTAGTTTCTCACCTCTCCCTCCTCCAAAATTATCTTTATGAACTTCTCCCTGTCATACGGGTCTCTGTATGTCTTGAAGATTCCCGCCTCTTCCAGCTCCTCCCTGCTCTCATATCCGAAAAAGTTCACAAGTGATTGATTTGCCTCCACTATCTCGCCCTCAACGGTACTCAGGTAGATACCCTCCGCTGCATTCTCTATAACGCTTCTGTATCTTCTTTCCGACCTGCCCCTCTCCTCCTTATGTTCAAAATTTTTCAGGGCGATTGACGCCATACCTGATATTATCTCAAGCCGGTTTCTGTCATTGGCGGAAATCACATCGCTAAGTTTCAGGGAAATTATGCCCCTCACCGTCCCCTCCACCACCACGGGAGCAGACGCCTCGCTTTCACCGTAAACACTTCTCTTTGTTCTCAGAACTTCCCCCGAAAATTCGATGTCATCTCCGTACCGGGAAACAACCTCGGGTGAGCCGTCTTTCACCGCATATATCGCGCAGGATTCTGCCCCAAACGATTTCCGGACTACCGAGAGAATGCCTTCGTATATTTTTTCCAATGAATCGGCAAGAATCATATTTTCCGAAATCTCGTGCACTTCCTCTACCCTCCGTTCCATTCTTGTATGTAATCGAGAAGGTGTATATAAAATTGTTCTGTCAGGACAATTTTGTTCTGCCGGAACAATGATATTCACATAAAAATTTTATTAACCCCCGAACAATTCAATGTCATGAAAGTCAGGATAGTCATGGGAAGCAGGAGTGACGAACACGTTGCAAAGAAAGCGGAGGATATGCTCGACCGCCTCGGCATAGAACACGATACGATTGTTGCATCCGCCCACAGAACCCCGGAAAAGGTGAAGGAAATTGCAGAGGGAGATGCGGATGTATTCATCGCAATCGCGGGGCTTGCCGCAGCGCTTCCGGGAAGCATAGCCGCCCACACGGTGAAGCCGGTGATAGGCGTTCCCGTTTCCGGCAAGGTGAACATGGATGCGATACTGTCGATAGTGCAGATGCCCCCGGGAATTCCGGTTGCCGCCGTCGGGCTCGACCGAGGGGACAACGCCGCCCTGCTTGCCGCCGAGATTATTGCGGTCAATGATGACATGGTGAGGGAAAAACTCGAGGGATACAGAAGGGAGATGAGGGAAAAGTATGTTTGATGCCGAAAAATTCATAGAGAAGGCGGTGGGGGAGGTGAAGGGAAAGGTTGACGGAAAGGCGGTGATAGCAACTTCCGGCGGAGTGGATTCCACGGTTGCCGCCAGGATAGGCAGCATGGCCCTGGGCGACCGTCTCATCGCAATATTCGTGGATACGGGATACATGAGAAAGGGCGAGGGGGAACAGGTGAAGAAACTGGTGGAAAGCATGGGAATCAACCTGCGCTACGTGGATGCCAGCAACGAGTTCTACAGTGCGCTCGAGGGGGTCATCGACCCGGAAAGAAAGAGAAAAATCATCGGGGAAAAATTCATACGTGTTTTCGAACGGGAGGCGAGGGAGGTGGGAGCCGAATATCTGATTCAGGGAACCATCGCTCCGGACTGGATAGAGAGCGGAGGCGGATTGAGGGACACGATAAAATCCCACCACAATGTTGGCGGTTTGCCGCCCGACATGGATCTGGAGGTGGTCGAGCCCCTGAGGGATTTGTATAAGGACGAGGTGAGAAAAGTTGCCAGGGCGCTGAATCTGGACGTGGCTGAAAAACAACCCTTCCCGGGGCCGGGACTGGCGGTCCGGATAATAGGGGAGGCAACAGCCGAGAAGGCGGAGGTGATAAGGGAGGCATGCCACATAGTAGAGGAGGAACTGGAGAGGGCTGTAGAGGAAGGGAAGATGAGCAAACCATGGCAGTACTTTGCCGTCCTCCTTCCCGTAAAGACGGTGGGGGTGCACGGGGACCGAAGGGCATACGGATATACGATTGCCATACGCTCCGTCGAATCCGTGGATGCGATGACAGCCGATTTCAGCCGCATTCCATACGAGGTGCTTGACCGAATATCCACAAGAATAACCAACGAGATGAAGGAGGTCAACAGGATAGTATACGACATAACCAACAAACCCCCCGGAACCGTGGAATGGGAATGAAATGGACTTCCGTGAATGGGAACCGATTTACCAGTCCATTCTGGAGGACTTCGGATACAGCAGGGAAGAGGACGAAGGGGCGGCAAAACTGCTCCGCTCGCTTGCAAAAAGCTCCGGTATTCAGGTTTTGGAAGATAAAATTCGTGGAAAAAAGGTAACGATATGCGGGGCGGCGGAAAGCCTTACAGACGAAATAAAAAAAATTAAGGGAACGGTGGTCGCCGCAGACGAGGCAACATCCATTTTGCTTGAGTTCACGATTCCGGACATAATCGTTACAGACCTTGACGGAAATATGAAGCACCAGATTGAAGCCAACGATATGGGAAGCATTGTTGTCATTCACGCCCACGGAGACAACATTCCTGCCATCAAAAAATATGCGCCCCTGTTTAAGGGCAAAGTTATTCTCACAACCCAGTCGGAACCCTTCGATGATGTCCACAACTTCGGCGGGTTCACGGACGGCGATAGGGCATTCTTCATGGCAAAGCACTTCGGCGCCAAAGAGATAAATCTTATTGGCTTCGACTTCGAGAATCCGAGGGAAAAGGAAGGCAAGAACATTGAGACAAAAAGAAGAAAACTTCAATGGGCAAAAAGGTTGATTTACGAGATAGATTTATAAACCAGTTAACGTATAGTGGTTGTGGGAGTAAAATGAAGAAAATGTTTGTGGTAGCCATGGCAATGACGCTATCAGGGCTTTTGATGCCACCTCTTTTCAATGCAGAGATGATAAATTCTCACAACCACACAAACACCGCTGTACAAAATACAGGCCAGATTGATGTCTGGATAATGCACCCCAGAGATAACAACTTCTACCTGAGATGGAGTGCAATCTGGCTGG
>CAZOAF010000077.1:0-5701 GCA_964577775.1 uncultured Thermoplasmatales archaeon
TTGACGAGACGCTGGGAAGATGATTGCTGTCATGGCGAAATCCAGTGCCGCCCTGCTTCTTCTCTCGGCGGCAGCGCTCTCCTTCCTATACTTTCTCGGTATCATCATCATGGGCATGATAATATTTGTCGTTATGCTCTCGGTGCTGTTTGTTCTTCTCATCGGAGTGCTTGCGATATACTACTCACTCACAAAAAAGCCTCATCTGGAGAAGGAAGGGGACTGGGGGATAGAACGGGTCAAAGGGAAGTGATTATTTCATCATGAGGCCCTTGCTGTCAAGCTCCTTCGTGATTTTGTCCACTGCCTCTGAGACCTGTTCCGCCTTTCTCGCTCCCGTGCATACAAGCTTCCCCGAACCGAAAAGAAGGACGACGACGTGGGGCTCTTCAAGCCGGTAGACAAGTCCGGGAAACTGCTCCGGCTCGTATTCCACCTTTTCCAGTCCTATCGCAAGCGCAATTGCATTGAGATTCAGCTGGGCATTGAGATTGGCAGAGGCAACTATGTTCTGCACCGTTATGTCGGGCTTTTCAAATGCCTTCTGTCCCGCTTTCGAGACCTTGTCGCATACTTTCTTTATGGCCCTCTCCACATCCTTTATGGTTTTTGCACCCGTGCAGACAACCTTTCCGCTTCTGAAAAGCAGGGCAGCCGTCTTCGGCTCGTCAAGGCGGAGTACAAGCCCCGGGAAACGCTCGGGTTCGTATTCCCCCTCCGGTAATGCCTTGGACAGTTCTTTCAAATCAAGTTCTTTGGCTATTGTGGTCGATGCCACAACATTCTCTATCTTCATATCTGCCATAATTTACCTCCATTAGATATTTATTATTTAAATAGTATATAAACCCTATTTATAAATGTTTGCGACTCTGACGTGCATATCCCCGAATCAATTCTTGTCCCGTAGGGTGATTGTAAGCCATCAGACTTTTTCCATATCGAGTGAGAAATCCTTGCTTTTTACGGAATGGGTGAGCCATCCCAGAGATATTATGTCTGCAAATGTGTAATTTGTGATATTCTCCGGCGTTACACCCCCGGAAACCTCTATCTTCACCTTCGGGTGTACCGCTCGTGCCTCCCTTGCCGCTATTATCCCCTTTGCAGGCGGCATGTTGTCGAGCATTATTATGTCTGCCTTCTCCTCCGCGGCAATGATTGCATCATCTATGCTTTCCACCTCCACCTCTATGGGTTTGTCAATCTTTTCCCTGGCCTTCCGTATTGCCTCCCGTATGGATATGTATATCAGATGGTTATCCTTTATTATCACCCCGTCGTACAGCCCCATGCGGTGCGGCATACCGCCCCCAAGCTCCACCGCCTTTTTCTCGTATATCCTGAAGCCGGGAGTCGTCTTTCTCGTTGCCGCCACCTTCACCCGGGGATTCTTATTCCTGCAAATCGTGGTAAGTTCGCGGACCAGACTTGCTATCCCGCTCATTCTTGATATTATGTTGAGCGCGAGTCTTTCGCCCGCGAGTATCGAGCGCGCCTTTCCCCTTATCTCCATCACCCTGCTGCCCGCCTTTGCCTCCTCCCCGTCCTTGATTATGATGGAAACGTTCAATCCGAAATGGGAGAACACATCCCTCGCTTCTTCGAGACCTGCAACTATGCAGTTCTCTCTCGCCACGATGTACGCCCTTCCCTCCTCGTCGCCCAGCAGGGCATCCGAGGTTATATCCCCGATTTCGTCAAGGTCTTCGTAAAGGAATCTTTCCACATCTTCCATAGGAACCTATTAATAGAAATCCTCTATTTATTGATATGGTTTTGGTCTCACTGGGGATTATAGGGTGTGGGGCAATAGGCAGCGACGTGGCAATGGCAGCGGACGAGATGAAGGAAATAGGCAAAATTTTTCTTTGTGACATAAAAAAGGAGCGGGCGGAGGAGCTGGAGAAAAAGCTGGATAAGGGTTGCGTTGCGGATTTCGCCGATATTCTTGAGGAATCGGATATCGTGTTCGAGGCTGCATCCCAGGAGGCGGTGCGGCAGTACGCCGAGAGAATTGTCGGCAGGGGAAAGGATTTGATAATAATGAGTATAGGAAGTCTTCTGGACGGGGGGCTGCTGAAAAGGTTAAGGGAAAAGGCAGGGAAAAACAAATGCAAGATTTATCTTCCATCGGGCGCCGTATGCGGGATAGACGGCATAAAGGCCGCCAGGGGAGATGTTGTGGATGAGGTTACCCTTGTCACTACAAAATCGCCGGCATCTCTGGGAAGGGAACTGGAGAAAAGGACCATACTTTTTGACGGTGCCGCAAGGGATGCCGTGAAGGAATTTCCGAAAAATATAAACGTTGCAGCATGCTTATCCCTTGCCGGGATAGGATTCGACAAAACGAAGGTGAAGATTGTTGCAGATCCTGTGGTCAGATATAACAGTCACAAGATCCTCGCCCATGGGAAATTCGGTCGTCTGAGGGCTGAGGTTGAGAATCTGCCGAATCCCAACAACCCGAAGTCAAGCTACCTTGCATCCCTCTCGGCAATTGCAACCCTGAGAAGGGCGATAAATCCGATTCAGATAGGTGCATAATGTGCGCAGGATAAGGACATTACAGGCTGCAGGCATAATAATTGCCCTCGCTTTTTTCACAGGGGGATGGTATACTGCATACGAAAAATCCGCCAACCTTAACGAAAGCACGTGTCTTGGATGCATTGCCCTCAATCCCATAGTCGAGTCATTTTCGGGGTTCTGGACGGAGTACCCGGACGGATACAGCCGGGAGGGAACCGTGCCCCACCCGCAGTGGGCTGTCGACGAACTCAACAAAGGTAGGGTTGTCATGCTTTTCTTCTGGTATCACGGGTGCGAGCCATGCAGCAGGCAGTGGAATGATATGTCCCGTGCAGGAATTGTCAATGGAAGTGAGGGCAGCGGAAAAATGGCAGGCGTGTATGCCGAAAACGTCACTCTTTTCACCATCGATATAATAAACAGCGAGAGGAAGGATGCCATAAAGATTTACACCCCGAAGGGCGACATAGGCACACCGACAACAGCCATCCTCACTATGAAAAATGGCAGCATCATGTGGTATGCGTTTCAGGGACCGGCGGACGGCAGCGGCGGCAGACCTTCAATAGAGACGCTTGAAAATATATTGGATGATGCCGTGAAAATAAGGGGTGATTCATAAATGCCGGTATGCAATTTCAATTGTGCCGCATGTCCGATGGCTTACATGTGCATACCAATGACAATAGGTGCAGTTGTGGTATGGAAAAGATATGCATCATCACCGATGCAAAAGAAGAGGTTCGCATCGCAGCTTTCTTTTCTTTTTCTGGCAAATACAGCCTTCCTTGTAGGAAGTACGGGATTTATTTACACCTTTTTCTACTGCTGGGAGGCTCCGCTGGCGGCGATGGCCTGCCCGATAGGCATACTCGAGCATGCTGCCATAGAACATAGTTTAACACTGTTAATATATCTTGGAGGTACGATAGCCCTTGTTTCCATGATATTCGGGAGGGCTGCATGCGGCTGGGCATGCCCCATAGGTTTCATGCAGGACATACTCGGCGGAAAGAAGGCAAAGAACGAGAAAAGGAAAAAATTGGACAAAAAAATGCGTTACCTGAAATATGTGATTCTGCTCGTGATTGCCCCCGTGTCCTACATCACCGGAACAATGGCATACACGAATATATGTCCTGTGGGCGGTTTGACAGCCACCATTCCCGCGCTCATACTCGACCCTCACGGTTACACCTTCGGTACGTACTTCATACCAAAAATGACCTTTGTCGTGGGGATGATCGTTCTTGCGAGTCTTCTCTCAAGAGGATGGTGCCGCCATCTGTGCCCTGTCGGGGCGATGATGGCCCCGTTCAACAAGGTGAGCATTCTCCAGCTCAAGGTAGATTTCGACAAATGCATTCACTGTGGGAAGTGCGAGGCAATATGCCCCATGGACATAAAGATGCCGGAAGACAACAAAAGCATGGAATGTGTGAGATGCGGGAAGTGTGTGTCTGTATGTCCTGTCAATGCAATAACGCTGGGTTTTAGATGATGATAAGGGAGTTTGAATACGAGGATATTCAGAAAATAATGGAAATAGCATACTATTCCCTGGATGACTACTACTCCCCTGATTTTTTCATAAATATATGGCAGGTATCTCCCAGGGGATTTCTCGTGGCGGAGGAGGACGGGAATGTCATCGGATTCGTGCTCGGAGTCATATCGGAAGCATCTACACTAAGAATTCTCATGATATGTGTACGGGAGGAATACAGGGGGAGGGGAATAGGTTCCACACTTCTGAACCGGATAACGGAGAGATTCGACGGGCTTAGAAGAATCCACCTTGAGGTCAAGGTGACAAACAAGGATGCCATCCGTTTATACAGAAGGCACGGATTTGTGATAAAAAAGGAACTGTTTGATTTCTATCCGGATGGAACGGACGGCTATCTGATGGAAAAACTACTGATGTGATTTCCTGTACACTGCAAGGGAGATGGCTGCTGCAAGTAAAAAGATGACAGATGTGAATGCAGGGGTTTCCTCGTCCGCCCTCCCGGGAATCTCCTCCTCCGTGACGAACGAGAAGGCATAGTCGCTGCCAATCTTTGTCCCGTAAACATTCGTTGCATTTCCGTCAATCCTCACGTAATACTGCTTCCCGTAATCCAGGGGGGCGGAGGGAGTGAGCACAAGGACGTTTCCGTTCCATAATGCCGTGAAATCGAAATCCGAGTCTATGCTGTGCATCACATCGCTCTCGTTCATTTCCTCCGAAAATGTTATGTAAATTTCCGATGAGACGGAAACTTCCCTCTCGCCGTCGTAAGGGGATGACGAAACAACTTCAGGCCTTCCCACCTCGAAATTTACGGTGTAGTTCTCTGTAAGATGATTGCCCGCCCTGTCCATTGCATATGTGGTTACCGTTACGGTGTAACTGCCGGGCGGCAGAAATTCGGGAACTATGACCATTGTACTGTTGTCTTTCCATGCTATATGATATGAAAACCACGGTTTCACTTCTATGGCTTTTCCCATGAATTTTTTGTCCATGGGCTCGGAAAAATCTATCGTTATGTTACTGCCGCTCGTGGCTTTTCCCCCGTTATGGGGCTCAGATGAAATTACCTCCGGCGGTTCGTTATCCGCGGAGGAAACCTCGAAAGAAAAGGTGTAGGGGCTGCCCATCTCCTGGCCGCTTTCCCTTCGTATGCCGCCTGAAACTGTTATCGTATAAACCGTGTCGTATCTCCAGTGGTCAGTGGGGGAGATGGAAAGGACTCTGTTGCCGTTCCACCGGAGTTCGTAATCCGTTGCAGGGCTTACGGATATCGCACCGTTGGCCGAAGATTTGTTCATATCGAACGAGAATGTTACGGTTACGGGGGTGAAGGCATCCCTGTCTTTCGAGTTATCCGGGGGGTCTGTTGATACGACCGATGGCGGGGATGTATCCACCGTGAATCTGTAGGATGCAGTACCCTCCTGACCTTCATTGTCCCTGCATTTTACCGTGAAGGTGTATGCCCCATCCGCCAGTTCATAGTTCTTTTCCGTGTCATGCGTCCACTGGGACCATGTGCCGTGGCCCGAGAGCATGTATGAATAGAGAAGATTTCCTGCAGGGGTGAAGTCATCGCTTCCCTCCCAGCCAAATGTGACGTTATTGATGCCGGTGAGGGATGGTGGCTTTTCAGTTATCGCTACG
>CAZOAF010000078.1:0-5600 GCA_964577775.1 uncultured Thermoplasmatales archaeon
AACGAATTCCTGCTTGCAGATACTGACCGGTTGAGTGACAATCTGATAGTGGAGTGATGTTGATTTCAGTATGCAATAATATTCACTATGATATCCCTCCCCCCCATCCTATCTTCCAGCATTTTTATCAGTTTCCTGTCGTAAAGGTCATGTATCCTGCCGGATTTTCTGTCTATTATATTTATGTGGGGCTTCATCTCCGTGTCAATCCTTGTTTCCCCCCCCACGTTGAAGAGGTGGATAAGCCCCATCTCCTCGAATTTCATAACGGTATTATATAATGTTGAGAAACTGACGGTTGGCATTGACACCTTCAAATCTTCCATCAAATCGTTAAGTGCAGGATGCTTGCCCCTGTATTTTGAAATCACCTTCATTATCCCAAGTCTCTGGGGAGTTATCCTGCATCCTCTTTCCTTCAGCTTCTCCACCATTTTCCCGTACTGTTCCATGTTATGTTATTCTCTAATTGTATTAAAACTTTTTTGAAAATCATTTTTTGATAGAAATGATTAAATAATGAAATTGCATACAAATACAGTGACAAAATGAGTGAAGTTTTGAACAACAGGGAATACAAAAAGGAAAAATTAAAGGAGATTCTGGAGAGGATAGGGAAGGGAGAGGATGTCTCGGAGCTGAAGAAGCAGTTCAAAGACCTTCTGAGAAGCATATCTCCCACCGAAATTCCCGTCATCGAACAGGAATTGATGAAGGAAGGGGTGACTGCCGAAGAAATTGCAAGCATGTGCGATATTCACGTTGAACTATTCAGGGAAGCGGTTGCCAGCAAATTTGATATCAACGTGCCTCCCGGCCATCCGCTTCACACCCTTTACGCGGAGAATAAGCAGATAACGAAAGATGCGGAAATGCTCAACATATACGCAAAGGCCGTCGGAAACACGGATGGGGACGAAAGAATAAAGAATCTTGAATCCCTGAGAAGGCTGGTAAAAGAGCTTATGTCCGTAGGTGCAACCCATTACAACAGGGAGGAAATGGTACACTTTCCGTATCTGGAGCGAAGGGGATTGACCGCCGTGCCAAGCACTTTGTGGAGAAAGCATGACGAGGTAAGGGCAAGAATAAAACTGCTGTCCAAGTTGATAAACCAGGATGTACCGGACTGGGATGAATTCGTAAAGAAGATGGAAGACAGGGTTCAGGAACTATCAACAGTACTTGTGGATATGGTGTTCAGGGAGAACAACATACTTTATCCCACCATGAATGCCCTGCTTTCGGAGGGGGAATGGGCGGCGATACGCTGGCAGGACGACGAGGTCGGATACTACAAAGTAAGCCCGTCCGGCGAATGGAAGCCGGAGGCTGAAGCGGTGCAACCGTATCAGATAGAGGGTCACCTGACGGACGAGCAGATTTCCGGACTTCCCGCCGAGGTAAGAAAAATCATGGAAAACAAATCCATGGAGGCAGATGAGAAAAAGGTTGAGAGGGAAGGGGACATACGGCTTGATACAGGCTACCTCCTGCCCGAGGAAATCAACGAGATATTCAAAACGCTACCCCTGGGGATATCATTCATTGACAAGGATGACCGCGTAAGATTTTTTTCAGGTGGCAAAAGAACTTTCGGCAGGACGGAGTCGGTTATAGGAAGGCCGGTACAGCTTTGCCATCCCCCAAAGAGCGTTCACGTGGTAAACAAGATACTGCAGGCGTTCAGGGAAGGAAAGAAGGATTCCGCGGACTTCTGGATAAACATGGGAAAACTGTTCGTTTACATACGCTACATCCCCATGAGAAACAAGGAGGGAGAGTACATGGGAACTCTCGAAATAGAGCAGGAAGTTTCCGGCATAAGGGAACTGGTGGGGGAGAAACGACTGCTCGACTGGTGAATACGGGCAAACTAATAAATCAGGGGTAACCTTTCCTGATGGGGTGAAAGATGGGAATACTTGAATTGAAAAATTTGAGCCTGACTCTCAACGGCAAAAAGATACTCAACGATTTGAACATAGATTTCTGGGAGGGACACGTTCATGCAGTTGTGGGGCCCAACGGCGCGGGAAAATCAACCCTTGCATACACGATAATGGGACTCGAGGGATACCGAAAGATAGAGGGCGATATAATCTTTGAGGGAGAATCGATAAAGGAAATGAAAGTATCGGAGAGGGCGAAGAAGGGATTGACACTCGGATGGCAGGAGCCCGCGAGATACGAGGGGCTGAGCGTGAAGAGTTTCATAATGGCTTCTGCCGGGAAGAAGAGCATTGATGAGGTTGAAGATGCGCTCAAAAAGGTGGGGCTGGCACCGGAATACATGGAAAGGGCTGTCGATAAAACCCTCAGCGGGGGGGAGCGCAAGAAAATAGAACTTGCTTCCATACTTGCGATGAAACCCAGATTCGTCATGCTGGACGAGCCGGATTCGGGCATAGATGTTGCCTCCCTGGAGAAAATCTTTGAGGGCATAAAATTGCTGAGGAGTTACGGTTCCACGGTCGTGCTCATAACGCACAGCCTTGCCGTGATGAAGCAGGCCGAGCACGGTTTTCTCATGTGCGGCGGAAAACTGGTCGAGAAGGGAAGCATAGGCAGCATAGAGCCCTACTTCGAGAGGGAGTGCCTGCCGTGCGAGCACAAGAACGTACCTGATATGGGTGATAAAAATGGAAGTTGATGACCTGCTGAAACTTGCGGGGGAGGATGAGGCTCTGAAGGATAGGGAAACAGCCCATCTGACCATAAATCTGAACAAGGTTGTGAGCAAAAACATTGTTCCCGGTCTCCACATAGATACGGAGGAGATGGAGGACGGTGTCGGCGTGAGGGTCACGGTTGACGAGGGCGTTGTCATAGAGAAGCAGGTTCACATGTGCTTCGGTGTAACACACGAGAAAGCGCTCCAGAAAATAGTGATGGATGTCGACGTGCAAAAAAATGCCGGTATATCCATTCTCTCCCACTGCATTTTCCCCAAGGCAGAGGACATAAAGCACGTAATGGATGCCCGCATAAAAGTCGGGGAAGGTGCCTCCTATACCTACGAGGAGAAGCACATACACAGCATGGAAGGCGGCATAGAGGTTTACCCGAAGGCGGTGGTTGAGCTTGAAAGAAAGGCGAGATTTCACACCACTTTCGAGCTGATAAAGGGGCGAGTCGGCAAGCTCGACATCGATTACAGCATAACGGGCAAGGACGAGAGCATCATGGAATTGATGAGCAAGGTCAGCGGAAGGGGAGATGACGAGATAAGAATAAGAGAAAGCGGCAATTTGATAGGGGAGAAGGCGAGAGGCGTCCTGAACTCAAGGGTTGCTGTCAGGGGGCATGCAAGGGCCGAGGTTTACAACAAGATGATAGCCAGTGCGCCCTATGCAAGGGGCCACGTTGACTGCAAGGAGATAATACAGGACGACGGAATTGCCACCGCCATCCCGATAGTGGAGGTCAGACACCCCAAAGCACACATCACCCACGAGGCGGCGATAGGCAGTGTCGACACCAGGCAGCTTGAGACGCTGATGTCCAGGGGGCTTGACGAGGAGGAGGCAGTGGATTTGATTGTAGAGGGCTTGCTGAGTTGATTATTTGAACGCGAGAAGCAATAGCAACCATCTCGTAAATGAGAAAAGTCCGTACCTTTTGCAGCATGCGCACAACCCTGTTGACTGGTATCCGTGGGGCGAGGATGCATTCGGGAAGGCAAGGAAGGAAAACAAACCCGTATTTCTGTCAATCGGCTATTCCACCTGCCACTGGTGTCATGTGATGGCTCACGAATCATTTGAAGACGAGGAAGTTGCCGAACTCATGAACGAGACATTTGTTTCTATAAAGGTGGACAGAGAGGAACGGCCCGACGTAGACAGCATATACATGAGGGCATGCCAGCTCATGACGGGAAGCGGGGGCTGGCCCCTGACGATAATCATGACGCCTGACAAAAAGCCGTTCTTTGCCACCACGTATCTCCCGAAAAGGGGGAGGGCGGGCATGCCGGGCATGATGGAACTCATACCCGCGGTCAGAAAATTGTGGGAAGAGCAGAGGGAAGGGCTGGAATCCATGGGCGAAAAGGTGGTGGATGCCATAGAGGCGTCATCCGTATCAACGCCGGGCGGGCAGCCCGGGGAGGATATTTTCAAGGATGCATACGGGGAATTCTCGCGCTCCTTCGACGGGACATACGGCGGCTTCGGTACCGCCCCCAAGTTTCCCACCCCCCAGAATTTGATTTTCCTGCTCAGATACTGGAAGCGCAGCGGGGACAAGAAAGCCCTGGAAATGGTGGAGAAAACACTGCAGGGAATGCGCCTCGGGGGGATATACGACCACATCGGCTTCGGCTTCCACAGATACTCGACCGACCGTGAGTGGCATACCCCTCATTTCGAGAAGATGCTATACGACCAGGCGATGATAGCGATTGCGTACATGGAGGCGTATCAGGCGACGGGGAGGGCGGAATACGGCATGACGGCAGGGGAGATTTTCGAATATATTCTCAGGGATATGATGTCGCCGGGGGGAGGATTTTATTCGGCGGAGGATGCGGACAGCGAGGGGAAGGAGGGTACATTTTATCTCTGGGACGCGGAAGAAATGCTCGATGTACTTGGAGAGGAGGATTTTGAAATCGCCTCTGAGGTTTTCAACATAAATGATGAAAACAGGATAACCCACATGGGAAAAACGCTTGCCGATATTGCAGCCGGGCATGGTGTTTCTGTCGGTGAGTTCGAAAACAAAATGGAAAAAATCCGTAAGAAATTGTTCGGTGCAAGAGAAAAAAGGGTTCATCCCGCCAAAGACGATAAAATACTGACCGACTGGAACGGTCTGATGATTGCCTCGCTTGCCATCGGTGCGCGAGTTTTTGGCAACAGGAGGTATGCAGAGGCTGCGGCAAGGTCGGCAGATTTCATTCTGGAGAAAATGAGAACCCCGGACGGCCTCATGCACAGGTACAGGGAAGATGCGTCAATATCTGCCTATCTTAACGACTATGCCTTTCTCATATGGGGCCTTATAGAGCTGTATGAAAGCACATTTGATGTTAAATTCTTGAGGAAAGCCATCGAGATGAATGATGAACTCATAGAAAAGTTCTGGGACGGGAAGGACGGCGGTTTTTATTTCACGTCGGATGATGGCGTGCTCCTCAGACAGAAGGAGGGAAATGACGGCGCGATACCTTCGGGAAATGCAGTTTCAATGCTGAACATGCTCCGTCTCGGGAGGATAACATCGGATGTGGAACTCGAGGAGAAGGCGCGTGAAATGGCGAAGACATTCTCAAATGACGTGAAGAAATTCCCCTCCGCATATCCAACCCTCATGGTTGCGCTCGATTTCATGTTCGGTCCCTCGTACGAGATAGTGATTGCCGGAAAATCCTCATCGGTGGAAACGGAGAAAATGGTGAGGGCCGTCAACTCCGTTTTCATACCCAGCAGAACTCTGATATTCAGACCCACGGAGGAGGAAAAGCCGGAAATAACATCAATTGCCGGGTTCACCTCGGAGATGGGGGAGGTGGACGGAAAGCCGGCACTTTACGTGTGCCATGACTATGCCTGCCGGAAGCCGATAACCTCCATTGAGGAGATAGGAAATGCATT
>CAZOAF010000079.1:0-5558 GCA_964577775.1 uncultured Thermoplasmatales archaeon
TTTCCATAACCTTTTAAAAACATAAGGCAATTCGCACACCCTCTATGCCGAAAATAAGCAAGGAAAATATGGCACTGGTGTGCGTCTCCCTCGGCTGGTTTCTCATATTCTCGGGAAGGTTGAGCATATCCACCCTGCTGGTCAACATTGAGGCAAGCTTTGACATGAATCATGCAGAGGCGGGTCTTGCGCTCACAGGGATGTGGTTTTTCTACGGGCTCATGCAGTTTCCCTCGGGAGTAGTATCGGATTTGAAAGGGAGAAAAATCACCATAATCTCATCCATGGCGATATTTTCAGTTGCCTATCTCATGATAGGTCTGTCCGTTCATTATCTCATGTTCCTTGTCATGCTGATACTTCTGGGCATCGGGGGCGGAAGCTTCCCCACCGCGGGCATTGCAATGCTCTCGGACCTGTTCAAGGAGCGGAGGGGCAAGGCGCTTGGAATCCAGTCCAGTTTCGGTTCTGTGGCAGGTGTCATGCCCATAGTCGCTCCGGTGATTGCATCATTCAACTGGCGATACTTCTTCTTCATATGGGCAGGTCTGGGTATTTTTGCCATGTACCTGTTCCTCAGGTGTACGGAGGAAACCACGAGACTGCCCCGCGGCGTTTCCATGCTCGGTAGATTCATCGACGGCATGGTCGCTCTGAAGGACAGAGAGGTATTCTTCATATTCCTGATAAATCTGACGGCCACCATTTCGTGGATAGGGTATATCTCCTTCTTCCCGACCTATCTAATAGAAAGCAAGGCGTTCAGCGAGATGCAGGCAGGTCTTGCGTTCTCCCTTCTCTCGTTCGGCGGTTTCGTTCTGAAGCCGATTATAGGTTCCCTTTCCGACCGCTACGACAAGAGGTCGATAATGCTCCTTCTCATATCCGTATCTGCGGCTGCAACGCTCCTGCTCGTGCACGTCCATTCGTTCCCGGCAGTCCTTGTCATCAGTTTCGCCCTTTCGGCTTCCAGCGGATTTTTCCTTGTGGCAAACTCATATCTCATCGGCCGCTGGGGGGAGGCGGGGAGGGGCGGCCGCCTCGGCTTTTACCGCTCCACCCTTATACTCGTGGGCAGCCCCACCTCGGCGGCCATAGGGTACTACGCAACCGACAAAGGTTTCGGCTTTCCCTTCCTCGTGATAGCGGTGCTGCTCTCCTCCGCCGCCCTGCTGCTGTTCCTGGGGCTTGCTGCCGGGCGCCTCAGTGCAGGCAGGACAGATGCTGGCGGACAGACGGGCTAGTGGATAGGCTGACGGATGGTCGGACAGATGGGCGGGATGCACGGGTGCAGGATGGATTGTCCTCAAAAATTTTATACCCTCCCCCCCATTTCAATATGAGAAAATGAGCGAAGATTTGGGCGCAGTGATTGATGGGATAATGAATGCTGTCGGAGACAAGGCAAGCAGGGAGGAAGTCGAGAGTAACTTGAAGAAATTCATCGAGTACGGGGTTCCTGTCGAGCAGGCGCGTCAGGCAGTCATAAAGAAATACGGGGGAAGTGCTGCGTCATATTCGACGAACGAGAAAAAACTCGGCGAGGTCGAGCCGGATGACCGCCGGCTTTCATTCGTGGGAAAGATAGTTGCCGTGGAGGAAAGGGACGTGGAGGTCAAGGGCGAGACGAAGAAAATATTCAGGGGGCTTGTCGGCGACGAGACCGCCGTTCTTCCGTTCACCGCATGGAAGGACTTCGGGTTGCAGCAGGGCGATGTCGTCCGCGTAAAGAATGCATCTGCCGGGGAGTGGGGGGGACAGCCGAGATTGAACCTTTCGGAGTGGACGGAAGTGGAGAAGACGGATGAGGAGATGGAGCCCATAAAGAGAAAGCCACAGCATCACAGCATAATGGATCTGAAGCCCGGTCTCTCCAATGTCGAGGTGAAGGCAAAGGTGCTGACAATGGAGGAACGGGAGGTCAGCGTCGGGGATGCGGGCAAGAAGGTTTATACGGGCGTGATGGGCGACGAGACGGGAAAAATACGTTACACCTCATGGGTGGATTTCGGCATAAGGGAAGGGGATGTCATCAGAATAGAGGGGGCGTACATCAAATCATGGAGGGGCGCACCCCAGCTCGTGTTCGACGAGAAATCAAAAGTCGAGAAACTGGAGGGGGAGATGCAGGTTTCATCAGAAAAAATCCCCATTTACCGTGTGGTGGAGGCAGGCGGCGGCGTGGAGGTGGGCATTGACGGGGTTATCATAGAGATACAGGACGGTTCCGGATTGATATACAGGTGCCCCAAATGCAACAGGGCGATAAGGGACGGCGTGTGCGTCGTCGACGGTGAGGTTGAGGGCGTGCCGGATTTGAGGATAAAGGCGATAGTGGATGACGGGACAGGGGCTGTCAAAGCCATAATAGGCCGAAATGTTACGGAAAAAATCACGGGGAAGACCCTCAAGGAATACGAGGGGATGGCTGGAGGCGGCGAAGGGGGAGGAACAGGTGGTGGTTTGGTGGAGGAGGACATGAAGAACCTTCTCATAGCCCGTCCGATACATATAACGGGCAATGCGCTTGCAGATGAATACGGGGTTACGGTTATAGTCCAGGATGCCGAGGTCGTAACTCCTGCCGTGCAGCAGGAAAGAGATGAACTCATGGCAAAGATGGAGGCGATGAAATGAGGGAACCGGCATGGAGAGTCTTCGCAGGCGAGTACAACGATTCCACCCATGTTATCAAAGGTGAGGGGGAGAAAACACCCTCGTACGTTGTGACGCCGCTTGGGGCAAAGATAAACCGGCTGTTCGTTGTGGGCGTGCTCACCGATGTGGAAAACGTTTCCCATGAAGGGGAGATGTGGAGGGCCCACGTTTCGGACCCCACGGGCATATACACCGTATATGCGGGGCAGTACCAGTCGGGACCGTCGGCTTTTCTTTCAAATGCCGAAACACCCAGTTACGTGGCGGTAGTCGGAAAGGCAAGGGTTTACGAGCCGGAGGAGGGCACGGTATTCGTTTCCATACGTCCGGAGATGATAAAGGAGGTCGATTCATCGCTGCGCGACTACTGGATAGTGGAGACATGCAAACACACGTACGGCAGAATGGAGGCGATGAGGGAGGCAATGAAAATGAACCCCCCGTCGGCTTACAAATTGAAGGAACTCGGCTACCCGCCGCTGGTGGCGGAGGGGGTGGCGGAGGCGCTGTCAGCATACGAGAACGTGGACATCGAGCATTACATGTTTCTGATAAGGGAGGCGCTGTCCCATTTCGAGACGGGGAAGATAGAGTACATGAAGGAGGTCGACGAGGCGGAGAAGAAAGTTCTCGAAATCGTGAAGAAATGCGAGGGAGAGGAGGGGGCGCTCTGGGATGAAATCGTTGACAGCGGGGAGAAGGAAGGAATGGAGAGAAATCTCGTGGAGGAGGCGCTTGCATCGCTGATGGATAAGGGCATGGTTTACGAGCCCATACTCGGCAAACTGAAAACCACATAGGGCAAGGCAATATGCGGCAGGAACGAGGGGGCAGTAGCAACCGGTAACCGGCAGGGGCGGAACGGAGGTATTGTGGGAAAATAGGTATGCGGCAAGGAAGTAAGAATGAGGGAATGTGGGGCGGAAGGTGTGGGGTGGTGAAAGGTATGGGGTAGGAGAATGCAGCAGGGTGGCGGGGGGAGGGGTGGAGGTGGAGGTGGGAGTCGGGAATGGGCGCCGGAGCAGGGAGATGGGGCTGTTGGCAGGGTCCGTATCTGCTTTACCTGAACCTATTGCCCGAAGCCCGAACTTTGAAACCGTGTGGAATTATCATGTGAAATTATATACAAATTAAAATAGTAGAATATATTTTACATTTAGCATGGCAGACAAGATTTCATTTCCTGAACCTGATGAAGTTTTAACAGAGAAGCCATCTCTCAAAAAGTACCTTCGCTACCTTCTTTTCTTCGGACCCGGGGCGATAATAGCATCTGCGACAATAGGGCAGGGGCAGCTCATACTTGGCCCCCAGATCGGTGCATGGGCAGGTTTCAGCCTTCTCTGGATAATAACGCTGAGTCTCGGCTCATACATACTGGCATATGTCGCCGCCCGGTTCACACTGCTGTCCGGCATAAACATGGTCGACATGTTTGCCATGAAGACAAGGAAGGGTTTTCTCAACTGGACTTTCATAATACTAATAGTCGTGTTCGTTCCGCTTTTCGCCGCCGCGATAATGACATCTCTCGGGAAATCGCTGGAATGGATTTTCGGCTTCGGAAATTACATGGCATGGGGAATATCATTCTCCCTGCTTGCCCTCGCACTTGTCATACTCGGCAGATACAAAATAGTGGAGCACACGCAGGCGTTTTTTGTTGCGGTGCTTGCCGTGGGGGCGGTTGCGTCCATAATCGCCGTTAAGCCCGATATACTGCAGATTCTTCCACATTTTTTCACCGTGGGCGACATTCCCCATTATCCCGGATGGGTGCCGGATAACACCAAATCGACGCCGGAATCCCTGATAATGCTTGGGTATCTGGGTACGCTTACCATCACCATCATAATGCTTGTCGGCTACTCTGGCTGGTTGAAACTGAAGGGGTGGGGGATATTCAAGGGCAAGGAGGATCCCGAAGATTTTTCCCATGAGATGTTCGAGTCATTTGAGAAGAACGGCCGTCTGGAGTACCTGCCCGATGACGCAAGCGAGATAAGAAAAGCACATCTTCTTTTGAGACCGCCGCTGGTGGACCTGGCAATCGCTTTCTTGGTTGTTGCGGTTGTCTCGTCTGCGTACATGCTTGCAGGCGCGTATCTCATGGGGCCGAAGCACATCCTTCCTTCGGACATCAATCTTCTGAAGGAGCAGGCTGTCATATTCTCAAACATCGATAGGTGGCTCGAACCATTGTACAAAATCAGCGTATTCTTTGCGCTCTTCGGGACAGTATATGCCGGGTTCGAGGCAGCATCGAGGATGCTTTATGAGACCATCGGGGCAGTTGCACCGAAAATCAGGAATGTATCGTACAAGAAATTCATGATATTCATAAGCGTTTATCTTCTCGCAACGGGCATTCCTCTTGCCCTGTCGGGAATATCCATAATACTGATGCTGAGCATAACGCTTCTTTTCATAGGTGTCGTGGGGGTGATAATATACGGAATAGGGGCGGTGTACTTCAGCCAGAAGGTTTTACCTCCTGGCTACAGGATGGGCAGGCTGGGCACCGCAGTAGCGGTGCTTGCCATCATAATGATGTCACTTCCCCTGGTGTTCATGTTTGCTTAGTCGGACTTTCAAAAAAGGAGGGGTAGAGGGCGAAAAACCACCACCTAATGGGTGGGATAGAATTAACTAAATGCTGGAGGCATTTCTCTCTACCCTCTTACCCCCTATCGTACCCGTTATACTTCCAATCTTCAATTTTTACCCCCAACAATAGTGAATAAACTTTGACTATTTAAGTTTTGCTTTACTTTATATTGCCGGTGGTGGATTTACTGACGAATTTTTCATGCATATTTTTTATATATGCAATTCAGATATGGGTTTTTGAGGGCCCGTAGCTTAGCCAGGTGGAGCGTCTGGCTCATAACCAGATGGTC
>CAZOAF010000080.1:0-5514 GCA_964577775.1 uncultured Thermoplasmatales archaeon
ACAGATTGTATTTTCCATGGGCGCCGTCAGGGAATATCTGAAACTTTCTCGCTCGTTCAATGCCGGGCTTACGGGCATCTCTCCAGTTATGGGGGCTGTGAGCATGGGCGAAGGGCGGCTGCTGCCGCTGTTTCTGCTCTTCCTTGTCGGATTTTTCGGGCATGTTTACGGCTTTGTTGTAAATGATATACTTGATTTTAAAATCGACAAACTCTCCGAGGAGATAGGTGACAGACCCCTGATAAGCGGGACTGTTTCCATAAGGAATGCCTGGGTTTTCGCCATTGTTTCCATGATTCTCTCGCTGGCAATAGCATCGTTTCTGTCGGTGCATTACTATTCATTCCTTGCAATGCCCCTCATAGTTGCATCCGCCATTTCGATAACCCTCTACGATTTCATAAGCAAAAAATATCCTGCGATGGATATCTTCGTCGGGGCGGGCATTTTTTTACTAATACTGTACGGTGCGATGAGCGTGGGAAAGCCCACCGAACTGGCGTGGATTGTTGTCGTGCTCGGGACGATACAGGTTCTCTTCATGCAGTTCATCGCGGGCGGGCTCAAAGATGCCGAGAACGATTACAAAGCAAAGGCCAAAACACTTGCAATAAAGATGGGCGTGAGAGTGGAAGACAAGAAGATGTTCGTTCCCCTGTCATTCAAGACGCTTGCGTACCTCCTACAGGCACTGGACATATTCCTCGTTTTCGTGTCCATGATATTCATTTTCGGATTGGAAAAAAGCATCGTGCAGGTATCGGTGCTGTCCATGCTGTCCGTGATCATGGTTGCCATCTCGGTGAAGCTTCTCGGCATGAAAGTGTTTGACAGGAACAAGGCGAGAAAACTCATAGGACTGCACTACTACACGAATTTCTCCCTGGTTCCCATCATGCTCACACCTGTCAATCCGTGGGCTGCACTGCTGGTTTTTGTGCCCTTCGGAGCATTCGTGCTTTCGAACATAACACTGCACGGCACCCTTCTGCAGCCAAAGACAATGTAAAAGTTAATAATACCGTTGCGATAAAGCATTATGTTCGCCCACCTGCGCATTATAAAAAACGAGGAGGAGGCAAGAAGGGAGATGGAGGCAATCGGGGTTGAGGGCGGCGGGACGGAAATCATGGTCCCCAAATCATTCCATCACTGTATAAAGTTCTACGGGCTTGAGCCGCAGGATGCCATAATTCTGAAGCAGGAAATGCTTGCTGCTGGAGGAGATGTTGCGATATCGCAATATGCCATTCCCCCTCACGGAAAGAGGACCGATGCCCTTGTTATCGGAACAGAGACGCAACTGCGCATTCTCTCCAGAAAAATGAAAATGCAGTACGAACGGCTGAACGAAGCGGGGGAAAAAATTTTGGAAATAATGGAAAACATCGGCAGGAGGCATGAACTTGTCATGGGAAAGAAATTCGAACTCGGAAAGAGAACACTGATAATGGGCATACTTAACGTGACTCCTGACTCGTTCTACGACGGGGGAAGATACGCAAGGGTCGAGGATGCAGTTGCAAGAGCGAAAGAAATGGTCGACGAAGGGGCTGACATAATAGATGTGGGGGGCGAATCCACCCGTCCCGGCTCAATACCCGTAAGTGGAGAGGAGGAGATGAAGCGCGTTTTGCCCGTGATAAAGGCGATTTCCGATGAACTGGATGTACCCGTATCTGTCGACACGTACAGGGCGGAGGTGGCGGAGGAGGCAATAAAGGCAGGCGCAAAAATGGTGAACGATGTAACCGCCCTTCGGGGTGATGACAATATGGCAAACATAATCGGGGAATACGGGGTACCCGTATGCCTCATGCACATGAAGGGTACGCCGCAAAACATGCAGAAAAATCCGCATTACGATGACGTTATGGCAGAGATAACAAAATTTCTGCATGAAAGGGCGGGATACGCCATGTCACACGGGATAGACGGGAAGAACATCATCCTCGACCCCGGAATAGGGTTCGGGAAAAGGACGGGCAGCGGCATGGAGGACAACTGCGAGATAATTGCACGCCTACCCGAGTTGAAAGGCCTTGGGTTTCCGCTGCTGGTCGGTGCATCGCGAAAGACCTTCATAGGAAACATATGCAATGCCGGGGTGGACGAGCGGTTAGAGGGGAGTCTTGGTGCGGAGGCGATGGCGATAGCGAACGGCGCCGACATACTGAGGGTGCACGACGTGAAGGAGACAAGGAGGATGGCAATGGTTGTCGACAGAATCGTCAGATAGGTACGAAGGGAAATTATCTTATCCTCACCATCTTTCCGTGTCCCGGAATCACAAAATCCGCTTTTTCCAGAAGATTCCTCCTGCTTTTCACGACCTCGTCCATGCTGTATGCAAAGGGGTCGGGAAGATGCAGCATTTTTTCCCTTTCCGGAAATGCCCACCATATCAAATCGCCTGCAACCGAGTATGTATTCCCGCCCATGTGAACCAGCAGGGATGAATGCTCGGGCGTGTGCCCGGGGGTGTGCATTATCTCGATTCCATTTCCGAAAGGACTTGTTCCGTGGGAGGTACCCTTCATCCCCTCGTACATGTAGTATCCGTCTGCCAGCACCGCGTTTCTGAACATACCCACGTTCAAAATATGGTCGAGGTGATAATGTGTGAGGAATACGTAGTCCACATCGCCTGCCGCCAGCCCCTCCGCCGCCAGCGCATTTTTGAGGGTTGTCTCTTCCATGCCCGGGTCAACTATGATGAAGTTGCCCTCGTTCTCTATCAGGGTGGTGGTTGAATTCGCCTCCCATCCGTTCTCGATTTCCTTTGCATAACCCTCGACAATGACTTTCAGAGAAGGCATGAGGTTGAATGAAGGGGGTGATTTAAAGCTTTTCAGACCTGACCCTGGCAATAGAAAATATCCCCCCTATGACCGCAGGGATTATCATCGTTATGATGTATCCTGACAGTGATATTGCCACGGTTATGCTGTCCGGAACACCGTAAATCGAAAAAATGCGGATAAGTGCTGCTTCCCTTGTTCCGAATCCGCTTATTGTGATAGGTATCAATCCTATGAGCGATGCCACGGGGTATACCAGAATGAAGGTCGTAAACGGTATGTCTATCGAGAAGGAGAGGGCAATGAGGTATATCTGGGTGAAGTACAATAGATACGCAGAAATGCCTATGAGAAGGGGCACAAAAAGCGATTTGAGGGGTGGCATATCATCATAAAAAACATTTAACTCGTCTTCCATAAACGGTCTGAATTTTTTTGGTACGACGATTTTGTACAGCACATTGAATAATTTCTTGCCCCTGCGTTTGTCCTTCAAAAAGATTGCCACGGAAACAAAAACCGCGAAAAAGGAAAAAAGGATGAAGAAAAGGGAATGGAACCTCCCGAATAACAATATGGAGCCGGCAATCGCAAGAATGAAAAGAGAAGAGAACTCCATTATCTGGTCTATGAAAATATTGGATGTGCATTTCCCGAAAGGCGCGTTGCTTTCCTCCCTCAGGTAAGGGATCCTTATCCAGTCCCCGAGCCACAGAGGCGTAACGGTACCGTAAAAAAGCCCTATGAGATTCAGCTTTATGAGGGTGGGAAGGTCAACATCTATTCCCTGCATGTGCGCAATCATTTTCCATCTGTAAGTGCTGATGGTTATTCTGGGTATGAATATCGACAGCGAAAGAAGGAGAATCAACGGGTTTATCCTGCCAAGGGCATCGATTATATTGTCCGCACCTATGCCGCTTACAATGTATACGAAAATGGCTATGCCAATTAATGGAAGCAGCACCTTGAAACGTGCCATTCTCTCCAGGATTGCCATCATGCGTTATGGCTTTACGCTTTATATAACTATTTCAAACGTGATACGCATAGGCATGACAGATATGCACCATCGTAAATTTTTTATCTGCGGAAGTGCTACAATCATATGACGATTACCATGAAAAAGAAATTTCTAACCATTCTTTTTGTGATTGTTGTGGTAACGGGCGGTTTTACGACTGCAACCTCTTCCACGGACAGCAATACCGGAGAACTTTCATCGTCAGACAACACCGGAAAATCTGCAGGGAATCAGAATGATTATGTGGTGCAGTGGAGCAAGGATTACGGCACTATAGACTGGTGGTCCGCCCGCTACGAGGGGCCGCAGCCGGTCGGAGATGCGGACAATGACGGGAAGAACGAGCTGCTCATAGGCGGGAGAGACCCGTTCATGCGCGTCATGAAGTGGAACGATGACAAGCAGACATACTACGAGCAGGCAAAGTTAATCGACCCTGCATTCGGCATCGGATACAGCGTCGGATTCGTGGTGGGCGACAAATATGTTGACATACCCGAACCGTTCGGCTCTGCAACAGGCTTTGCCATAGGAGATATAGACAACGACGGGCTGAACGAGGTGGGTGTGGCCTGGGGCCGCCACTTCTCGGCGTTCAAGTGGAACGGACGAGGCTACAAACTCATGGGGAGATACATCGTCTCGGACAACAAGGACAAATGGGACACCACGCTTGACTGCATAATCGGCGACGTGGACAACGACGGGGAAAACGATGTTGTTGTAACAGGAGGATACAGCAGCAACATCCCCGAGGTTCTTGTTCTGAGCTGGGATGGAAACGAGTTTGTCGAAAAAAGCGAGTGGAACCCCATAGGTTCGCGCAACGACATCTACTTCCCGTGGATAGCCGATGTTGACAACGACGGGGAAAACGAGCTTATAGTCGGACCGGGAAATTCCCTTGTAGTACTGAACTGGGAGGGTGAAAAGTTCGTTCCTACAACATTGAAAACATACAGCAGGCACACGCAGGTGTTCGGATGTATGGCCAAGGACAGCAACGGCGACGGCACGCTGGACATTCACGTTACATTCGGTTCGCCCAGCCTTGAGATATGGGAATGGAACGGCACTTCTTACGAGGAAAAATACAATCGCACGTGGATAGGTGAGGATGCAACAATCGAGGGCATAGATATCGGCGATGTCGACGGTGATGGAGTTCCGGAAGTCTGTGCGGGTACGAATCACATCCATATATTGCAGTGGAACGGCACGGGTTACGAGGAGGAACATACGATTACGGAAACATTCGGAGCACTTGCAGTCGTATGCGTCGGTGATTTTGACAATGACGGACTGGATGAAATAAATGCCGGCTCTGTATGGAGGGACGACGACCGCCCGTACATGGAGTGGATTTTCAAATTTGAATGAGGTGAAATATGAAAAAAATAATAGGAATAGGAATCGTATCGCTGCTGATGCTCGGAACTCTCGGGATGGCAGGGATGAATATCGGCAAAATGACACCCGCAGGAATTGATTCCTCCACCGGTGTCAAAAATAGCGAATGCCTGAATCTCACGTTCTCGGAACCTGTTTCGATACATAACGGCGATTACACGAATGTGGAAATGAACGGGACCGAAACATACTATATGGGAAAATTTCTCGTTCCATCATACTCCAAGGTGATGACCTTTCCTTTCGGAACGGAAATCGAGGGCATAGATGTGAGCATCG
>CAZOAF010000081.1:0-5514 GCA_964577775.1 uncultured Thermoplasmatales archaeon
TATTGTCCGTTCTGGGGTATGATATCAGCCCCCTCATGTAGAGGGATTCCGCTATCTTCATTGCAGATGCAGCGGTGAATCCGAGTTTCGAAGCCTCGCGCAGGAATGAGGTCGTGTCAAACGGCGGCGGGGGGTATTCCTCCTTTCTTTCCCTGCTGTACATTGTCACCCTCCCTCTTTCGGCATTTTTTATCCTGCCGTATATTTCCTCCGCCTCTTCCTCGTTCTCGAACTTTCCGCGGGCATGGAATGCCGAAAATTTACCATCCTCCGAAACCATGTCTGCCTTTATTTTCCAGTAAGGTGTCGGAATGAATTTTTCTATCTCCTTCTCCCGGTTGACTATCAATGCAAGGGTCGGGGTCTGCACCCTTCCCACGGAAAGGAAATCCTTTCCCAGCTGTCCCGATGACAGGGATATGAATCTTGTGAGTGTTGCCCCCCATGCAAGGTCTATTATCTGGCGTGCCTCGGCCGACAATGCAAGGTTGTAGTCCACATCGGACAGGCTCTCGAATGCCCTCCTTATCTCGTGCGGTATGAGCGAGCTGAATTTCGCCCTTCCCGCGTCGAAGCCCTTCGGGAGTATCTCCAGCCCCTCCACGCCTATCAGCTCCCCTTCACGGTCGTAGTCTGTTGCCACTATGATTTTGTCCGCGCCCTCGGCCAGTTTTTTCAGTGCATCCGCTATGTTTCTGTTGCTCACCTTCTTTATGGGCTCCACGTCCACGAGTTTCAGCGGTGAAATGTCGTCCCATCTTGTGTATTCCCGGGGATAATCGAGCTTTATTATGTGCCCGCTCAGCCCTATCACCTTCCATTCGCCGCCATTGAATGTGTAGTACGGAATTCCGTGAAGCCTCGACACCGCAGCCTTGCCGTCCGAGAGAATGTGTGCTATCCGCCTGGCTGCTATGTTCTTCTCGCATATCACCAGCGTGTTCATTTTTCACCTCCGAGAACCCTGTTCAGCTCATCCAGAAATTCATCCTCCTTTCCCGTCGGTATGGTAGCGCCTGCAGCTATCGGATGGCCGCCGCCGCTCCCTCCCACCGCCAGGGATGCGGCATACATTCCCTCCGCAAGATTGAGCCCCTTTCCGACGAGTTTCTCGGTGGCCCTTCCCGATATGTCCACCTTCTTGCTGCCGGCGGACACGGATATCACGGGTTTTTCCTTGCTGAAGTTCGGGAGGTAGAGCATTGCAAGCCCGGCAAGCACCCCGCCGAGCGTGGATTTTTTCGTGCGGAAGTAGCTGAGATGCTCCATCTCTCCGGGCTTCTCCCTTTCCAGTTCCCTCATCTCCTGACGTATGGAATTTCTGTATCTGGAACGGAGTTCCACCGCCCTCTCCATTGCTTTCCCGTCGCCGAGACATGCTGCAACTCCCACGCCCTCCTCCCCCTCCCTGGCGCAGGCGTTGAGCTTTGATGAGAGTTCGTACAGATTTCCGAATTTTTTTCCGTAGGGGGCTGTGCGGGTGATTTTCACCTCGTCCGCATTCTGCTCGACAAGTTTCAGTGCAAGCCCGGACAGAAGTTTCTTTCTCTCGTTCTCGTCCAGCTCGGAGAATTTCTTCAACGGGTCGATGCCCAGTTTGTCCAGAAAGTGCATCACGCGGTCGCCCGAGAAGTTTGTGAAGTAGGGCTCTATGCATTCGTCGAGGGAGTCCATCAGACTTATGTCGGTTCGGAAAGCCACCTCGTCCCTCATCTCTATGACTCCATCCTCGACAGCCCTTTCAAGTATGCTTCTGTTGTATCCCGCGAAGCCACCCCTGTCCTGCTTGTCCCCTATCGCGCCCGTTATGGCAAGTTCGGCAAGGTCGCTGTTCCCGCCGTCCATGGCGAGCGAGAGCGCAAACGTGGCGGTGGCGCCGCACACCTCCCTGCTCCCGTCCATTCCGTATGCGCGGGCATTCATGTTTATGCCATTTACAAGTTCGCCCTTTATCATGTGGTGGTCGCAGAGTACCGCCCTGCAATTCAGGCCGTTGATTTCGTCCAGATTGGTGCTTCCTATGTCGCAGAATATCGCAAGTTTTTCATCGTCGATGCCCCCTGCAATGCCGGTCCCTGTCTTTTTTATGGAAACATGAAAGCCGTAACCTGCCCTTGCAAGTGACGTGGCAATGACGGCGGCTGATGTTATCCCGTCCGCATCGCAGTGCGAGATAACGCGTATTTTCTCGCCCTTTGGCATCGAGAGCACAAGGTCTGCTGCCTGCTTTGCCGCCTGCTCGAATTCCATGCGGGGAAAGTATCATCCACGTTTTAAAACTTTGGGGAATTGCGGGGCAAGCGATAAAACAAGCAGAACAATCGCCGCTATTGACAGATAGTAGCCCCCGGCGGGAGACCACCTGCAGGGCAACGTGGATGCGCCGATTCCGGGCAGGGATATAGATATGTCTCCGCTTCCCAGGAAACTTCCGGTCATTGCTGCGCCTGTTCGCGACATCCCGTACGAGAAGACGACGACCGCGGAAAGCGCAACCATGACCGCAATTGCGGCAACCCGCTTATTTTTGAATATTATGGAAATCCCTGCAGCAGCCGCGGCAAGCACGGCAAGGAGGGCAACCGAGATAAGCATGGTGCCGAACACGGATGGCATTGATGCCACCTCTCCGTTCATGAACCCTTCGGCCCTTCCCGTGGTAACCATCCTTGCGGGAATCAGGTAAACGCCTGTCGAGATTGTCATGCCGCCGCCCCGCCCCTCCATGTGCCACCACGGGTACACGGGGGAAAGCAGCAACATTGCAGCAGCTGCAATCATGAGAACCTGGTTGAGGGATGGCTTTTTCAGTAGAATCGCAAGTGCGGCAAGGATGACCACCGCTGCGGAGATGACCGCCGGAAACGAGGGATTTTCCGCCGTTACCATGTCCACCTCCATGTCACCCGTGATGAAAATGTCCCTTTCCCCCACCGTCTTCCCTCCCTTCTTCACGGTTATCCCGTAACTTCCCGGCGGAACATTGTTTCCCGAGACATCCATCCCTTCCCTTTCCAGCGAAATGCCGGCGCCTCCCATCTTCATACCCCTTGAATTCAGCGGATGTATGCTCAGGGAATAGACCGCGGGAAATACCATGTTCACTTCCGTTTCGTCCGGCAGCCTCACGTCCCTGCTTGCGGTGAAGGACTTGTATTCCAAAGTTACCGTGTAATCGGCGGATGGCAGCCCCCTGAATACGTACTCGCCCCGGGAAGCCGCCTCTCCGTGTATGATGGTTCTCTTCTCCATCGAATCGCTGGTCAATGTCGGGTCTATTTCCACACCTGGCGGAAGTCCCAGTCTGTCGGCTACGCGAACCGTGAGGTCGCTCACGCCCACGTCCACCACCGCCTCCACCCGCCTGAATGCGGGAAGTCGTATGTTTTCATCGCGAACCAGGAAGCCGCGGTACACAACTTTCAGCGAGTAGATGCCGGGCGACGGGGCGCGTAAAACGGCCCCTCCACTGCTGTCTGTAGAATTGCACGAGTACATGGCCCCGTTCTTCTCCAGAAATACGCATGCGTTCTCTATCCCGTTCCCGCTCTGGTCGACCACGCTCATATCCGCCTTTCCCTCGAAGCCGCACATCACACTCACCGATTTGTCCCCGTCGACACTGACTTCCTTTGCCCCGATGTACTTCTCTCCCCTGAAGATTTTTATGACATAATTTCCCTCCTTGACATCCGGGAAAAAAGCCTTTTTGGCAAGGGTGAAGTTTCGCCAGTCAAAAGATATCCCGCCGTCCGGTGAAACGGCGAACGGCAGCCTGCCGCATGCAGCGGAGTAGACGGAAGAGTCATTCTGCCACAACTCCGCCCTCAGCGACGGTATTTTCCTGCCCGTGATGATGGAAAGTTCGGATGAAAACGGTACGGACGGCGCAAGACGGGGAAACACGGTCAGGGAGTAACTCTGCCCGCCGTCCCCACTGCTGCCCCCGCTGCCGTTTCCCTTCCCGCCCCCGCTTCTGTAGGGAATCATCCTGTGGTATATGTCCGCCTCATTCTCCACCGATGGAAATCCGCCGTCGGGTGAGGAGAAAAATTCAGCGGTAAATCTTGCGGTGAACCCGGCAGGTATCGAGAGGGAATGCTTCCCGCCTGCCTCGTAGGAGTCCCTCCCGCCGTTCACCCCCACCCCGTCCGCCTCCAGCCCCGGTATGTTGATTTCCTGCCGTTCGGTTACGGATATCTGGATGGCGGTGCTCGTGTTCTTGAATATGAGTGCATATGCCTTTCCCGACTCGCCCTCGTCTATCGAGAACCACGGGTTGCTTCCCAAATCGATGTCGTCCTTCGGGGATATTACCCAGTCGTAGTCCGTGGTTTCGGGGTTCTGGTTGAGTTTGTATTTGTGAACCGTGCCGTCCTCCTCGCTTACGTGGAGATACGGCGGGATATGTCCGAAATTCAAATCAGGTATGGAGGAACTTCTGGCCCTTATGGTCATCAGGTACGTGTACAGCCCGTCGTCCTCCTCCATGTCGTATATGTTGCATTCCTTCATAACCTCGTGTTTCACGTCTGCCATAATCCGTCTCTCTTTTGAGGGGGAGTAATAATATGTGTAGACTGCAGATGTTTTCACCTTCTCGTCCGATGACATGCTTGTTATGCTTGCCCTGACCATCAGATTTCCGTCAACCATGATTTTCTTCGAAATCAATTCCTCATCCGTTCCCTTGTCCTTTCCCTCGTACCAGAAAAATGCAAAAGATGCCACCTGTCCCCAGTTGAATGCCTTGAACTCCTTTTTCCCGTCCGTCTGCTTCATCACCTTCTGGGACATGTCCAGTCCGAAGAAGGAACCCTCCTGCCCTATGCCGTACAGACAGTACCCGTCCTGCTCTATGCGGTAATAATTGAGGCGGATGCCGTAGCCGGGAATGGGCTCGTAGTAGTAGGAATCGTCGGAAATCCCCACGCGGTCCGTATAGTGCCGTGAAGGGGTTTGCTCGCTGCCGTAGTAGACGTAGTACTTTCCCCTGCCCTGCAGAAGGAAGACGATGCTGCACGAATCCACGTGGCTCGAATCCGTGTGGTGGAGGTCGTAAACCTGCGATTCTATCTCCTTTGCCCCCGAACCGTCGTCGTACATCACGCGTATGGAATTTCTTTCCTCGTCCTCTGCCCAGCACGGGTGCAGAAATCTCATGTTCATGTCAACCGGCTGGTAGAGCATGTCATCCGTGGCATCTATGTTTATCTCCTGATGGAAGGGGAAATCGTCGCCGGCAGATGACATACGGACGTTTGACAGCAACAGCATGAGGAAAATGATTGAAATCGCAAATCCCTTTCCGTTCACATCCCTCCATTGAAATTTTGTATAAGTATTTTGCTAGAATTTTTCATTTTATATTGCTCTCTTTTCCCTATGAACTTCCTCCAGTTATCATGACAGTAAACGTTCCGAATCCTTCTGCCATAACAAACAACTCCTGTTTTCCCGGAGTGAACCAATCTTCATTAAAATATCCTCCACCAGGCCAAATAGGTATGCCGA
>CAZOAF010000082.1:0-5501 GCA_964577775.1 uncultured Thermoplasmatales archaeon
TAACTTCAACCACCTAGAATCGACATCCAACGGGGGTTTACACGGTTCGTTATTATACACAGACCACCATTATACTATTGTAAATGACCATAATATTGTTGCGATATATAAAACTTTGTCTTCTAGGCTGTAGATGAAAATCTCCTAAACTGCGGGAATGATAGCCCATATCAATTTCAAAAAGCACCCGGAAACATCAAACTCTCTTTTTCTAGGATTGCATATAACTCATCTATATCCAAATCTGTTTTCGCATATGCTCCTGTCCCCGATCTGGATGAATATCTCCATGTTTTTCCAACCCCTCTTACTTTCCCTCTTTTGCCATATGCACGACATGCTGCGGGAACGGTATCTCGATTCCCTCCTCCTCGAGCGCAACCTTGATTTTCCATAGCATCTCGGTATAAACGCCGTACCAGTGACTGGAGGGCGCCCATATCTTGACGGTCAGATTCACGCTGCTGTCCCCCAGTTTCTCGACAAAAATCGTGGGCGAGGGATTCTTCAGCACAAGAGGATGCTCGTCCAGCAATCTTTTGATTATCTCGACAGCCTTTTCGGCATCGTCTTTGTAACTTATCCCTATCGTGTAGCCGAATCTTCTCGCCTCGTGGGCAACATAATTCTGTATGTTGGAACTGAATACCTTGTCGTTAGGCAAACGCACATAAATGCCGTCGTATGTCCTAACGGTTGTCGAGAGAATCCTTATGTCCTCCACCACGCCGCTCACACCCTCTATCTCCACTCCATCCCCCACAGCCATGGGCTTCTCTATCAGCAGAAATATGCCGCTTATCAGATTGGAAACAACGGTCTGGCTCGCAAAGCCAATCACTATGCCCAGTATGCCGCCGGCGACAAGCAGCCCGCCCAGGGAGAACCCTATATACGGCAGGGCGACCATGAATCCGATGAAAACTATGATGTAATATGCCATCTTTTCGACAACCACAAGTGTTGTTATCGGTATTTTCTCCTTCATTATCCTGTGGATATTTACCCGCACAACCTTCCCGATTATCACGGAGACCACAAGAATCAATATGAAAGTCAACAAGTTGACTACCGTTATGCCCGCTATCTTTGTTTGGAGGATTTCGTTGACGGTGCTGTCGATTATCATCTGAACCTCCATTCCATGACAAATTTCTTCTCCAGTTTTTTTATCCCCTTTGCCAGATATATGTCTATCGATTCCTGCATGTTCTTCGGCTTCCGGGAATTGAAGGTTGTCTCTCCCATCGCCTTCTTCAATATCTTGAGATAGGCATGCATGTATGCATAATCGCCGTAAAAAATCTTCATGTCAAATGCCCGGAATACTATCTTCTTCATCTCCGTCCATTCGTAGTAGTTGTTGGCAACATCGACCTTTATTATACCCTCGTACAGTTTGTCCACTTCCGGCTTTTCGGTGTATATCTCGCTTCTCCACCACTTGCATATCACGCCGCTCTCCGGTGGCCCGTACAGCGTGTACTTGGGCTTTGTTTTCGTGAATATGTCTATTTCTTCCACATCCTTTTTGTCAACCAGAAAAACGCCCACCTCCACGGGAAATTTTGCGTAAAAGGTGTCCTTGGTGCCCGGCTCAATCACGAAGGGCTTGTCGAATTCTATCAGAAGATGCTCAGATATCGTCATGTCCGGAACGTTGACGGGCTCGACGGGGCATACGACCAGATTGCCGCCGTCTGCATATATGAACTTCTCCACCTCCTCCTCCCCCGCCCTGCGGTAATACCTCTTCCTCTTCCCCCTGCCCTCCACCGTGATTTCTATATCCTGCTCCTTCAGGTTCGTACTCAAATCGTATTTACCGAACACGAGATAAGATATACTTTACCATATAAAACATTGACGAAAAATCGGGCGAAATGGTTAAATGCATTATTCTCATCCGAGGAATGGTGAAATGATGGACGATTACGAAAAATGGAATAAAAATTTCAAGTGGGACATTCCCGAGGACTATACAATAGCAAATGCTGTTGACGAGCATGCGAAGGACAGGGGGAAAATCGCAATATACTGGGAGAGCGAGGACGGAGACAGCCAGATAATACCGTACTGGAAGTTGAGGGATGACGCAAACAGATTCGCAAATGTTCTCAAGGACATGGGGTTGAAGAAGGGAGACAGGATAATGGTCACACTGCCTCGCCTTCCGGAGGTTTTTGCGGTTCAGATTGGCGCATTCAAGCTCGGAGCAATAATAGTTCCGTGCCCGGAAATGCTCAGGGAGAAGGATATAGAGTACAGGGCGAATAACTGTAATGCCGAGACAATAGTTTCCTCCCCCAATGCAGCAGAGCACGTGGACAATGTCAGGGACAAAACCCCGCTGAAAAATTTCATAATGATTGGAGGTGAGAAGGGCGGCTGGACATCGTATGCGGACGAGACAAAGAAGGCATCAAGAAACTTCGAGAAGGTGGATATCAAATCAACGGATATCATGACAATAAATTACACCTCCGGTACGACGGGCGACCCGAAGGGAGTTCTGCACGACCACAAGTGGATGTACTGCTTCTCAAAAACAAATGCGGTTTACTGGTGGGATGCAAAGCCCGACGAACTGCTGTGGTCAACCACGTCCCCCGGATGGGCAAAATGGTTCTGGACGCCCCTCGGCGTGACGCTCACAATCGGCGCATCACAGATAATGTACAAGGGCAGATTCAACCCCAAGAAGTTCCTCGAACTGATGGAGAAATACAGGGTCAACAAACTGTGCTCGACCCCCACGGAATACAGAATGTGGGCACAGGAAGACCTCGAAGCGTACGACCTGAGCGACATGAAGAAGTTTCTGAGCGCCGGCGAGGCTCTCAACCGAGAGGTAATAGACCGCTTCAAGAAGGCATACGGACTGGAGATATACGACGGCTACGGGCAGACGGAGACCTCGGGGCTCGTGTGCAACTACCACGGCATAGAGATAAGATACGGCTCCATGGGAAAGCCGATGCCGGGCTCCGGCGTTAAAATCGTCGACGAGGACGGCAACGTCCTGCCGGCGGGGAAGATAGGGCAGATTGCTGTCCCTGTAACGCATCCGGGGCTCATGGTCGGCTACTGGGGTGGAAAGAAACTCGAAGAAATCGCGGTCAACGGCTGGTACCTGACAGGCGACCTGGCAAAGATGGATGAGGATGGATACTTCTGGTTCGAGGGAAGGGCCGACGACGTGATAAAGGCATCCGGCTACCGCATAGGTCCGTTCGAGGTAGAAGACGCCCTCGTGAAGCACCCGGCGGTGGTGGAGGCGGCGGTTGTGGCATCACCTGACAAGATAAGGGGAAACATTGTGAAGGCATTTGTCATTCTTGCAAAGGGATACGAGCCAAGCGACGAGATGGTTAAGGAATTGCAGACATTTGTTAAGAACGAGACAGCCCCTTACAAATATCCGAGAGAGATAGAATTTGTGGACGAACTGCCGAAGACAATAAGCGGGAAGATAAGGAGAGTCGAGCTGAGGGCAAGGGAAAGAGAAAGAAAGGGGATGTAAAAAAAGGAAGAAATTTAAATCCTCCACCTCTTTCATCAGCATGGTGCCCAAAATGAACGACTGGTTGATATTTGCGATACTTGCCATGCTGGTGTGGGGGTTCTGGGGATTCTTCCCGAAACTTGCTACCAACTATTTGAGTCCCAAAAGCGTTCTTGTCTACGAGGTCATAGGTGCGGTAATCGTGGGAGTTGTGGTTCTGTTTCTTGTCAACTTCAAGCCGGAAGTCAATACAAAAGGCATAACGTTTGCGATTCTCACCGGAATAGCAGGCTCGATGGGCGCCCTCTTCTTCATTTTTGCAGTCAGCCGGGGAGAAACATCCGTCGTTGTCACCACAACAGCCCTTTATCCCCTGATTACGATAGCACTTGCATTTCTGATACTGAAGGAGCCGGTAACGTTGAAACAGGGTGTGGGCATGATTTTTGCATTTGCCGCAATGATACTCCTCTCCTCGTAACGCATTATGGGCTACAAACAATCTGAAAATCACCGATTATCGAAGGTCGGGGGTATCCCTCAATTCATCTTTTCTCTCAGCCAGTCCGCCAGTTCGTCCTTTTTCACCCGCACCTGCTCCGTCGTGTCCCTCCATCTGACCGTGACGGTATCGTCCTCGAGCGTCGTGTAGTCAACGGTAATGCAGAAGGGCGTCCCTATCTCGTCCATTCTTGCATATCTCCTGCCGATGCTTCCGCCTTCGTCATAGATTGCAACCATTCCGCCCCTCCTCAAATCGGTTTCTATCTCACGTGCAATTGACGGAAGGCCGTCCTTGTTCACGAGGGGAAAGACCCCTGCCTTTATCGGTGCCACAGCGGGCGGCAATCTGAGTGTCACGTATCGCTCTCCCTCCTTCTCATGCTCGAGGTAGTTATGCTCCAGTATGCAGTAAACTATGCGGTCTATGCCGTACGACGGCTCGACGACATGCGGAATGAAATTTTTGCCCGTGACAACGACCTCCTTCTCCACCACATCGTAAAACTCCCTGCCTATTTCAACATCCTTTCCTTCGATTTCGGCACGGAATGGCTCATCGGATGGTTCTGCCTGCTCCAGCGCCGCCTTAACCTTCCCTGCATCTTTCCCGAATGCCGGACCTATCTTATCCATTTTCGGAACTATGACCTTCTTTTTCTCCTTCACCGGCTCGTCGTACCGCTTGAAGGCCGTCATGTCGACACCGGTAGCATCCATGTGCGCCTTTATGTCATAGGCAGTGCGGTCTGCAATCCCAACGCATTCAATCCACCCAAGCGATGTCAGAATCTCGGCATCCCAGCAGTCACTTGCATAATGCGCCATCTCGTCCTGCAGATGCTGGCGAAAGCGGAGTTTTTCTTCGTCTATCCCAACCGACAGGAGGAATCGCCTCGTCAGAGCCATGTAGTATGCAAGTGCACTGTTGCTTATGATGCCCTTCCTAACAATATCCGCGACAGTGTCTTTAATCTCATCCATGCCTGCCGGGATGATTGTCATGATATCGTCCTTCACCTCATCAAAACGCTCATGGTCCTTGTTTTCCGGGTCGAAAAAGACCTCTGCCTCTGCCATCGAGAACTCCCTCAGCCGTATTATTCCCTGACGGGGGGAAACCTCGTTTCTGAATCCCTTGCCAACCTGCACAACTCCGAATGGCAGCTTTTTCCTTGAAAACTGGTAAAGGGAGGGGAAGTTGACAAATATGCCCTGGGCTGTCTCGGGCCGGAGAAATGCTTTCTCCCTCTTTCTGGGACCTATGTCGGTTTCGAACATCAGATTTACCCTGCTCCCCTCCAGCTCTCCGCCGCATTCGGGGCATTCCATCCTTCCGCGGTTCTCCTCCGGCACCTCCTCCGCCTTTACAGCCATGCCGCATTTCCTGCACGTCAGTATCTCGTCGAGGAATTTATCGACATGCCCCGATGCCTTGAGTACGCGGTACGGGGTTATCACCGGAGTGGATATCTCCAGGAATTTCTCCCCCAGC
>CAZOAF010000083.1:0-5373 GCA_964577775.1 uncultured Thermoplasmatales archaeon
GCATTTTTCGAAGGTGGAGATGCGGGATGGCGAATAATAGGACATGTTTTGTTATACCTCGAAGTCTAAATATCTTTTGCCCAGCAAAAAATCTTTATTCATGGGCGCATTCTCTCTTCAATGCAGGGCTACCAGAAAATTTCAGAGGTGCTGAAAAAAGGGGAGGGCGAAGTGGTGAGAATCAGGGGCTGGATTTACAGAACAAGGAGCAGCGGGAAGCTCGCCTTTGTCACCCTGAGGGACGAGAGCGGCATAATACAGATTATTGCCGAGAAGGAAAAAATGCCGGAGGAGGACTTCCAGTCCGCAAGAAAAGCCCTTATAGAATCATCGGTCGAAATCGAAGGCACGGTGCACGAGGACGAACGGGCGCCGGGCGGCAGAGAGGTACATGCAGCATCGTTCCGCGTAATCCATTTTGCAGAGGACTTTCCGATAACAAAGGACCAGAGCATGGAGTTCCTGCTCGACAACCGTCATCTGTGGCTCAGAAGCAGAAAACTGACATCGGTTATGAAGGTCAGAAGCACGCTCACGGGAGCAATCCACGAATTCTTCCGCAGTCATGATTTCTACGAGTTTCATCCCCCAATACTTCAGCCCAGCCAGTGCGAGGGCGGCTCGACCCTTTTTGAGGTTAATTACTACGGGGACAAAACATATCTCTCTCAGTCGTGGCAGTTGTACGCAGAGGCAGCAATCTTTGCGCTGGAAAGGGTGTACGATGTTGCCCCCACATTCAGGGCAGAACGCTCGAAAACAAGCCGTCATCTGAGCGAGTTCTGGATGGCGGAGATGGAGGCGGCATGGTTTGATTTGAAGGATGTTACCGAATTTGCGAAGGAGGAGGTAAAATTCATCATCAAAAAAATCCTGGAAAAGAACAATGAGGAGCTCAAATTTCTGGGAAGAGAAACAGAAATGCTGGAAAAGATGGTTGAAAAGCCCTGGCCCACCATAAAGTACAGGGAAGCCCTTGACATACTGAGAAAAGATGGCATGGATGTGCCATTCGGAAAGGATTTGCGCACAATAGAGGAGCAAAAGATCATGGAGCATTTTGACACGCCCGTTGTCGTAACCCACTATCCAAAGGAGGCGATGGCCTTCTACAAACCCAGCGATCCAGAGCAGAGAGATGAGGCGCTGTGCTTTGACATGCTCGCTCCGGAGGGCTACGGAGAAATTGTTGGTGGGAGCCAGCGTTCCACCGACATCAATGAACTCATAAATTCGCTCAAGGAACAGGGAGAGGATGTGGGCAAGTACGAATGGTATCTAGATTTGCGGCGATACGGTTCGATTCCGCATTCCGGATATGGACTCGGGGTCGAACGCCTGCTTGCATGGATATGCAAACTGGACAATATCAAGGATGCCATCCCGTTTCCAAGGACAATGAGCAGGAAATATCCGTAATCACATTTCCTCGAGTGCCTCTATACCCATCAGATTCAGGGCATTTTTGAGGATTTCTTTTGTTGCATGCACGAGTGCAATCCTCTCGTTTTCATTTTCGCTGCCCACAACCTGGCAGTCGCGGTAAAAATTGTTGAACGAAGATGCAAGTCTGTATGCGTATTCTGCAATGAACGAGGGGTTGAATTCCTCCCTGCATTTGTTCACCGTTCCCTCAAATGAAGCCAGCATCTTTATCAACGCTGTTTCCTGTGGATGGCTGTATTTTGAGAAGTTTATCTTTGATATGTCTGCTCTCTTTCCCGCCTTTTTCATTATGGAGCAGCATCTCGCATGGGCGTACTGTATGAACGGCGCGGATTCGCCCTCAAAATTCAGCGCCTCCTCCCATCTGAAAGTTATGGCTTTTTCCGGTTTCACCTTTATGATGTTGTACCGTATCGCGCCTGTTCCGACCTTCTCGGCAATGAATCTTGCCCTTTCCTCCTCCAGTTCCCTCCTTTTCGTGACCTCGGCGTAAGCCCTCCCGACCGCCTCCTCGATCAAATCGTCGAGATACACAACCCTGCCCCGCCGTGTGGACATCTTCCCCTCCGGCAGGGAGACGAAGGAGTAGAACACCGTATTCGGTACTTTTCCTCCGAGAAGTTTCAGTGCAACCTCTACGAGCTTCGCCTCCAGTTTGTGGTCTTCACCCAGGACATTCACGAGAATATCAGCCATCTTTCCCTTCCACAGATGATAGGCTATGTCCCTTGTTGCATATAGCGAGGTGCCGTCCTCCCTGGTCAGGAAGAATTTTTTGTTCCTGCCGTGTATACCGAAGGATTCCATGTCGAGGTAGAGTGCATTGCCCTCGTATCCCGCATACTCCGTCTTTTTCAATTCATCTATGACGCGATTGACGCTCCCGTCGAGTATGAACAGGGATTCCTTCACGAAGCTGTCGATTCTTATGTTTATGCGTTCCAGACTCTGCAGGATTCCCTCCAGCGCTTTCTCGTATGCTTCCCTCATGGAATCCAGCGCCTGTTTGTCCCCTTCCTCGCATTTTTTTATGATGTTGCCTATTTCCTCCCTGACCTTGCTGTCATTTTCCATCATCTCGTATGCCTTCTGGTAGAATGCAACAAGGCGGTGGTCCTCTTTCTTTTCGTCGGATTTTATATCAAGGTTTTTAAGACCCCAGAGAAGTATGGCGACCTGCTTCCCCATGTCATCCACGTAAAACTGGGTTTCCACGTCATATCCCGCCCATCTGAATATCCTTGCAAGAGTATCTCCTATTATCGGGTTTCTCGCCCTCCCGACGTGAAGGGGCCCGTTGGGATTGGCGGACGTGTGCTCCAGTATGATTTTATCCTTCCTCCGCTTCTGTTCCTTCCCTGTCAGTATGCCCCCCAGCGTGGTCTCTGCCAGCATTATCCCGTTTATGAAAAAATTGACGTAGCCATTTTTTTCCTCGACTTTTTCAATCCACTCGTCTTTCCGGGCGGAGATGTAATTCGAAATCTCGGCGGCTATCTCAGCAGGACTCTTTTTCACGATAGGAGAAAGCTGGAAGCAGGGAAATGCCGCATCTCCCATGCCCTCTGGCGGTTTCTCTATCGCTACCTCGAAATCCTTTCCGTACAGACTTGCTATCGCTTCCTTGGCAGCGGATGATATCTCCTGCTCGAATTGGGCGTACATCATCTATGAAATGCCACACGGAATAAAAATGTGGCTATCAATCACCGTTGAGGGGCTGATACGGATTGAACGCAGGGTCCCCGTAGAGGGTGAATTCGTGCAGGCAGTGGTACTTCTTGTCCATGAATTTACCCTCCTCGCTCACGCTCTGTGGCATCTTCTCCGCCAGCATACCGTCCATGTTTCTGTCGCCCGTCGTGAAAGGAAGCGGCGGCGTCCACATGAAGGAGCTGTTCGCATCTTTCGGCAGGTACATGTTCTTGGCGTTTCTCAGTGCCATTCCCGTCGTGTTGTCTCCGTTCGCCATGTCAAGAATGAAATCCTGGGCAATGACCGCCCCGAAGTGCATGTCCGGGTACTCGTCGTTAAGTAACAGATTCAGGGTGGCATTCACAGCCCCTCTCGCCCCGAATCCCTTCAATATGAGCCCCGGCTCGAGATACCCGGGGTCGGCGGTGACGCGTGTTGCGGCAACCATCCCGTTTATTCCGGCGTGTATGTATGCCTGGGAAAGTGTATTCTGGGGCAGGAGTCCGTCCGTCCTGCCTACTATGCAGCTCTCGACAAAAAGCACCGACGGATTGTATTCGGAGTTAACTATGCTTCTGACATCATATGTTCCCTTGCTCGAGAGCCCGCTTCCCATGTAGTAGAATCTCGACATGGTTGTGAACGGGGGAAAACCGCGTGCATCCATGAGTATGTCGCCTGCCTCGTAAAGATAGTAGAAGCCGTGTGCAAATGTGAATATTATATTGCTGTTCCTCTGGTTCTCTCCCCCGTGAACCGCGTTTTCACCGCTTATCGCTTCCATCAGGTTGGGGAACAGCATGTACTTTCTTCCCGCATCCTTGAGGTCGCTGAACCCTTCCCTCTGGGATTCCAGCAGGAACGTATTCTTCACATTGAAGCCGCTTTCCTCGAGGTCGTTTGTGATATGGAGGTTCGTGAAGGTGCTTTCCCCGGTGGGCCATTTCGTGGGCTCGTCACCGCCGCTTATCATGTTTGCCAGTGTGGTGAGAACGGGCACTTTCTGGAATTCCAGCCCGCAGCCCGTCTGCACGGTGGCATTGTTCTTCCAGTCTCCGAGCAGCTGTATGATTTTATCGTAATAAATGGTTCTTGCAATGAGGGCGGAGCAGTCCTCCGAGTCGTAGCCTGTGACCCTCCCGACCGCATTTTCCTGGAACGGATAGTATGTGTAGGTGTCGTTTTCCACGTCTCCCTCTCGCGGGTCGACGTCTCCCCATATGAAGTCACTGGGAACGCCCCATCCCATCATATATGCGCTGTCCGGGTTGTAGTAGTAGTACATGGGAACCATATTTGTATCGGCCATTATTGCAATGTAAATCGGGTTCTTGACATAGTAATTTCTCAGCGCCTCCATGTCATCTGACGATATATTCGCGATTTTCGAGAGCAATCCGTTGAGTTCTTCGTGCACGGCAAGCGCATGGGCATTTGCCACATCCATCAGAGCGGGATTATCACCTGCCTGGTATATCCCCCCCTCCGATGTCATGCTGGAATTGCCGCCAAAGGCGAATTCGGGTTTTGCAAATACAACGCCTTTATGATAGGCGGTCAGGTAGGGAGACATTGATGAGAGATATTTCATGGTGGGTGTGATGGTGGTGTCTATTTTCTCCACGGTGATTGTGAGGTCGTACCTTCCCTCGACCGATGCAAACCACCTTCCTATTACCTCTGCGGAATACTCCCCCGGCTTGCTGTATACGATTGTCTCGTAATGAACCCGGTCGCTTATGATGTCGTTGTTGCTGTCCACAACAGGTATCCCCGCCCCTGTTGCCGTGTATACGTAAGTGTCTCCGTCGGGACTTGTTATCATCAGGAATATCCCGTCGCCCAATTCTGTCACATTCTCGGAGTTTTCGTTTATCAGATCAAACTTTATCCGGGCGTTCGTGTAATCGTCCGGAACAGCAAACGTATGTGTTTTCGTGAACTGCCCCGTTTCGAGGGCGTGGAGAGACTGTGCGGGAAGTATTGCAACCGAACTCGTGCTGTTCTCAAAATGATACGTGACGGAGTCAAGCACCTCCGGCTCCGTTATGTCCAGCGGGTCTGCCATTGTCACGTACCCGCAGCCGCCGAAATTTTCATTCAGAATGTCAAGTATGTAATCGTTTATCTCATCAACGCTTGCAAATCGTTCGGTATTGCCGTATCCGGCAATTTCATTTCCGCACACGAACGTGGATTTCACACCCAGTTCCTTCAGCGCACCCTTTATGT
>CAZOAF010000084.1:0-5291 GCA_964577775.1 uncultured Thermoplasmatales archaeon
TGCTACTTGCGGCAGACGACGGAACGCCCTCTCTGCTTGTCCCAAACGGGGAGCCGGGAGAACGTGTTTTCGCGGATGGGATAGAGCCCGAGCCCGAATCGATTGTGGAGTTCAAGGAATTCGAGAAAATGAATATGAAGGTGAACGGCGAGGGGTTCGTGGAATACAACGGACGGGTTCTGAAGGACGGAGGCGGAGGGATAAAACCGGACAGGGAGGTGGCGGAGGGGACGGGCATACATTGATTGTTCTGCCAGAGCAAAATTGTTTCGACAAAACAACAATTTATATATAGCGTAATGCATTACATGTACACGATATACATGGCAAAATACAGTACCATATCTGTCCCCAAGGAACTGCACGATGAACTGCAGTACATGGTGAAGGAAAGGCCCGAACTCGGGTACTCGAGCATTGCGGAATTCTGCAAGGAAGCAATACGGGTTCACGTCTCCAACATAAGGATGGAAAGGAGGGAGGCATTCATACAGCAGATAGACCTGCCGGGACTTCTCAAGGAGATAGAACTTGTGTCGCGCACGAAGGGTGGGGAGTACCGCACTGTTTTCGAGAGTCTTATGGACTGCGCCTTCGTCGTTTCTCCGGATGGCACAATATCGAATTGCAATGACGAGCTTGCAGACCATCTCGGATATCCGAACAAGGAGGAAATTCTGGGAAATGACATGTCCATACTGTTCATGGACGAGGATGAGATGAACCAGATGATGGATTACGTTGCAAGCAACGGACACATCAAAAGCCATGCAATAAAGATGGTAAGGAAGGACGGCAAGCCGCTCGACTTTCTGCTCACCATGGGTGCAATAGAAAGCGAGGGAAAATTGATGGGATACGTGGGAACGGGAAAGGACATAACGGTAAGAAAGATGGTCGAGGCAAGGCTGAAGAAGGAGAGAGATCTGTTCTCCAAGGTTCTGGACGGGATGTATGACGGTGTCATAATACACCAGGACGGAAAGATAAAATTCGCCGCAGGAAGATGTGATGCTCTGGGCTATTCCCCCTCCGAGATAGAGGGTATAAATATTCAGGATTTAATTGTTCCCGAGGATAGGGAGAGGGTGGAGGAAATAACCGCAAATAGAATAGGAGGCAAGGATGTTTCGCCGATACAGACATACAACGTCATATCAAAAGACGGGGAGAAAAGGAAAATAGAGGTATCGACCAGAGTCATAGACTACGAGGGAAGACCTGCATCCCTGTCGGTCATAAGATATCCTGCAAAACCGTGTTAGAATTAAATACATATTGCACATTATCAATAGATGTTTGACCTCCACCTTCACACATCATATTCAAAGGACGGACACGAGAAGCCGGAGGCAATGGCACGGATTTTGAAGAAAAAGGGATTCGGAGGAATGGCAATAACGGACCATAATACCGTGGAAGGCGCTCTTAAGAAATACCGTTTCCGTGAATTCATCATCATACCCGGCATAGAGGTGTCTTCCGACCGCGGGCATATCCTCGGCATAGGCATACAGGATAGAATAAAAAAGAGAAGGGCGGAGGAGGTCATAGACGAGATACGTGACAGCGGGGGAGTTGCAATTTTTGCCCATCCCTACCGCATGTTTTCGGGTGCCATCAAAAATTTTGAGGGACTGAAATTTGACGGGATAGAAGCATTCAACGCCCGCAGCTTCCCGAACCAGAACCGCAGGGCAGCCGGTCTGGCAATAAAAGAAGGCGGGGCGGCAACGGGCGGAAGCGATGCCCACCACTTGTGGGAGGCGGGACGGGGATATACGGTGATGGAAGCAGAAAGCGTTGATGACGTGGTGGAAAATATACTGAAAAAGAAAACAAAAGCAGGGGGGCAGCCGTCCATGCTCATGCCCCTGAAATCCTCCGTGAATGCACTGTATTCCTACGCAGTCAGGGGATTCAAACGGGTTTGACGTGTCTCCATCCCTCCACCCCCCCACTCCCCACCACCACATACCTCCGTAACCTTCTGATTTTTACCAATCACCTGAACAGTTCGGCCTTCTTGCGGTAGAATTTCCAGTTTTCTCTCATTTGGGTCTTGATTTCTTTTATATCGTCATCTGTCAGGTTTCTGAACCTGCCCTGCATCTTGAGCCAGCCCTCGATGGGTTTCGGCTCCCTCGTGCCATCTATTATGCCCTTCGACGGGCCGTTGAATGTCAGCTTACCGTTCTCGAACTCGTACATGAGCCACGAGCCTGTCTCGACCGCGAGTTGCGCCATCTCCACCGTCTTGCTCATGTCGAACTTCCAGCCGGGGGGACACGGGGCTATTATCTCCAGGTACTTCGGTCCCTTTATGCCCTTTGCCTTCTCCGCCTTGCGGTACAGGTCGGTCGGATATGCTATCGAGGCCGTTGCCACGTAAGGTATGTTGTGCGCCATCACTATCTCGGCAAGGTTCTTCTGGCGCTCCTTCTTTCCCGTCCACGTCGTCGTCGTCCACGCGCCGTACGGCGTTGCCCCGCTGCGCTGTATGCCCGTATTGGAGTACATCTGGTTGTTGTAGCATATGTATATGAAATTCGTTCCCCTCTCCACCGCCCCCGAGAGCGCCTGCAATCCTATATCGTAACTCCCTCCGTCGCCAGCCCAAGCCAGCACCGTGACATCATCCTTTCCCTGCGCATGCAATGCCGCTTCTATGCCAGACGCGGACGCAGCCGCCGCCTCGAACGCTATGTTCATCGTGGGAATCGCAAACGATGTCTTCGGGTAGAGGGACTGGATTACCGCGCTGCATGATGCGGGCACGGTGACTATCGTATTTTTCCCCAGTGCCTTCATGACGGTCCTGAATGCAATAGTGGCAGGGCAGCCGGGACATGCCGCATTGCCCTGAAGAAGACACTCTTCCCTGGGCAAATCCTTCAGTGCAACCATCATTTCACCTCCACGGAATACCAGCCGTTCTTGTTTTCCTTCGCAAGTTCGTACATCCTCACAATATCATGATATGTTACATCCCTTCCTCCAAGACCTGCTATGAACTCGTTTATACCCCTGCCAACGCTTGCCTTGATCTCCGCCGCCACCGCCCCGCCCATCCCCGGGGATATATCCCTGTCTATGACGATGAGTTTCGACTTTTCCGCAATCTCTCTGAGTTCCTCGGCGGGAAACGGACGGAATACCCTGAGCCGTGCAAGTCCCACCTTCTCGCCCTTCTCTCTGAGCTCGTCCACGGATGCATGCGCCTCCGCACCTATGGCCCCCATTGCGACTATCACCGTGTCGGCGTCATCGCATCTGTATCTGTCAATCATACCGCCGTAGCTTCTGCCGAATTTTTCGGCCCACTCGCTGTCAACTTCCTTTATCACCTTCTTTGCCTTATGCTGTGAGATGTGCATATCGTGTCTCACCTCCATGTAATACTCGGGTCCTATTATGTTCCCGTGGGTTATCGGGTTCTCGACATCGAGTTTCCATTCGGGCGAATAATCGGGAAGGAACGAATCTATTTCCTCCTGGGGCGGTATCTCGGCGGGCATGGATGTGTGCGAGAGTATGAACCCGTCGTAATTTATCATCACAGGAAGCTGAACGTCCTTGTGTTCTGCGATTTTGTATGCCTGTATCAGCGTGTCGAAAACCTCCTGATTGCTCGAGCAGTAAAACTGCAGCCATCCGGTATCTCGCTGTGATATTGAATCGTTGCAGTCGCTCCATATACTCCATCCCGGACCTATCGCCCTGTTTATGTTGACCATCGCTATGGGAAGTCTCGAAAGGGCAGCCCAGTGAAGCATCTCGTGCATGAGCAGCAACCCGTGGGATGATGTCGCGGTGAATGTCCTCACGCCCGTAGCCTCGGCAGATATGCACGAAGCCATTGCCGAATGCTCGGATTCCACACGTATGAATTCCGCCTTCATCTCGCCGGACTCCACGTACTGCGCCAGCCGCTCGACAATGGTGGTCTGCGGCGTTATCGGATATGCGGAAACGACCTTGGGGCGCGCCATCATCGCCGCCAGCGCCGCTATGTTGTTTGCAGTGTCTATAACTTTCATTTTTCCTCCCTCCTCATCTCTATTGCATCTGTGGGACACACGTTGGCACAGACCCCGCATCCCTTGCAGAAATCGTAGTTTATCTCCGGCAGTTCGTTCTTCTCTATTGCCCCCTCCGGGCAGAAAATCCAGCATCTCCAGCATTTTATGCACTTGTCCTCATGAAACACGGGACGGAAAACACGCCAGCTTCCCGTCTTGCCCATTCCTGCCTCTGTCGGATATGATATTGTCGTCTTCATTTTACCCTCAACCTCCTGTATGCCTCTTCAGCCGCGGCAGCATTCCTCTTGCCCGCCTCGCCCTTCCATCGTTCCATTATCGCCTCGCCCACCGCCTCTATGGAAAGGTTGTCCATGAGTTTGGGAAGTGCACCCACTATGGGTGTGTTCACGATCGGGATGCCGCCCACCACTATATCCTTCTCTATCGCTATTCCGGTGGCATCAACTGTGGCAATTTTGAAAGGCATGTCAATCTCGTCGGGGGAGCGAGGTGTGTTCAGAACAATCGCACCACCCTCCTTCACCCCCTGCGCAACATCCACAGTATCCATGATGCCCGTATCCAGAACCACGGCAATATCCGCCCTGTATATTTGGCTCCTGATATATATCTCGCTGTCCGATATGCGGGCAAACGCCTTTACCGGGGCGCCCCTCCTCTCAGCTCCGAAAAGCGGAAAAGCCTGAACGCCGTCATTTCCGGATTTGAGGGCAGCGGAAGCAAGTATGTTGGCGGCTGTGACCGCCCCCTGCCCGCCCCGCCCGTAAAATACAACTTCGGTTAATGGCATGGAAATGCAATGCAAGAAGCCAATTAATACTTTTCTCACAGCATCAAAAATCAAAAAGGGAAAAGGGGGTTGGTTTTTGGGTTTGGGTGTTGTTCTACTTGACTCCCAGCACCATGGGTCCGAGCACGAAGCCGCTTGCTGTCTTGGATGCTCCGCCTGCCGTCACCGTTATCGTTGTCGGCCCTATGCCGAATACAAGTCCTGTGCTTATCGTCGTCTCGCTTCCTGCCGCCAGCGTGTCGATTGTTCCGGTCGTTTCCTTGCCGAGGAATACGGGTCCGCTCAGTGCTATAGACCAGTCAACGTTGGTTCCGTCCTCCGTTCCGGTGTTTGTCACTGTTGCGGTGACTCCCATTCCTCCGGATATGGAATCAACATTTATTATGGCACTTGGCAGCGGTGCGTAGTATATGTCCTTGTTTCCGTTTCTGTTGTCAACCCATACAATGCCTGCC
>CAZOAF010000085.1:0-5266 GCA_964577775.1 uncultured Thermoplasmatales archaeon
AAATTTTTTGCCGGTAATCCCCATCTTCCTCAAAAATGGTATCACGAACCCCCCGAATGCGGCATCCACGTGGAAGTAAACATTCTCGTCTTTGCATATATCCCCCATCTCTTCTATGGGGTCTATCAGACCCAGGTCTGTCGTCCCCGCGATTCCCACCACGCATGCTGTCCTTCTGTTTATCATCTTTCCGAGTTTTTTCGCATCCGCAACATGATTTTTCGACGGCAGGACTCTCAATTTCATGCCCATGAGGGACGATGCCTTCCGGAACGAGAAATGGGCGGATTCCGGCACAATCACCTCGTTCCTTCCGCTCATGCTCCTGAAAATCCACAACGCCGTGAGATTCGATTCTGTACCCCCGGATGTCATCCTTCCGCCGGAGGCGGCGGGGGCGTGAAGCATGCTTCCGACCATATCCATGACCTCCCCCTCCACCGCCCTTGTTCCGGGAAAGAGTTCCGGATCCCCCATGTTTGTCTCCATGAACATACGGTACGCCCTCAAAGCAACGGGATGGGGAAGCGTGCACATGGAGCCGAGAATGCGCCCTGACGAGAAGGTGAAATCCCTTTCACGTGCAGCCCTCAACCTTTCGAATATGCTATCCCTGTTCATTCCACCACCTCCAGTTCCATCTCCTCTCCCCTGAAAGTATACGCCCTCCACGAGCTGTCGTCGTACGGGGATGCTATTATGATGTGAACGCGCCCGTACTTCTCGAAAAGGTGAAGGTCCGCCTCCGAAGGTACGGGATACGGGGAAGGATGCGAATGAACCGTGCCCACAATCGAATAATCTATCGGGGCCATGTACATGCTGAATATTGCATGCGACTCCCCCGAAACAGTGCCCGGCAGGAGAACCACCTCGGATATCACACTTTTATCATCGCCCACGGAAAGCAGCCCCGCGAATTCCCTGGGATAGACCGATTTTGCGCTTTCCTTTATGAGGTCTATGCAGCCCCTCTCAATCCCCCTTATCCTCTCCATTTTCCGTCCTCTTGACCCTGAAAGACAGCATGTCGTAAACCCTGCTGTAGAAATTATCTTCAAGGCGTATGAACGATGATTTCCGCTCGGACATGGACAGAATCAACTCGTCCCCGCTTGACATCACGCCGGCACGTATCCCGTCTATAATGACCTTGGCACTCTTCTTCCCCCTGATTTTAACCTGCAGTTCCTCGCCGGCAGGTATGACAAGGGGCGATGCGATGTGGCGGAACGGCGCAACTGGAGCGACAATGAAAGCATCTATCGAGGGGTCCACTATGGGTCCGCCCACGGAGAAGGAGTAACTGGTCGAGCCGGTTGGTGTTGCAATTATTATGCCGTTGCCGTCAATCTCCTCGGTTACAACACCGTCGACCAGCAAACCCATGGACAGTATCTTGCCAACGTTGGATACATGCACCACAACCTCGTTCGTGGCATCCGGCAGGCGTTCCCCATTGAGCACTGCTTTTATCCTCATTCTATCGTCCACGAAATAGTGACCGGCAAGTATCTTCTTCACGCCCTCCACCGCCCCTTCCTCCTCCACCTCCGCAAGGAAGCCGACTGCCCCCGTGTTTATGGTGAATACGGGCTTGGTTGTATAACGCATGACCATGAGAATCGTGCCGTCGCCGCCCACGATGAGTATTCTGTCGGCCTTCGCCCCTATCTCCTTTATGGGATAACCCTGGCGGGACATGTGAGCTGCAATCTTCTTCTCCAGCATAACCTCGCCGTCGAGCAACGGGTAAACCTTTTCTGCCACCAGAAAGGACCTCATCGACGGTTTGCAAACCATTCCCCATATCATACTATCAGCCCCTCCAGTACCTCCTCGCATGAGACCGCAAGAACGCTGCTCCTTTCCTCTAGATTCAGCCCGACGTCGAGCGGTCTGCCCTTCGCATCGAAAACCTCGCCCCCAGCCTCCCTGACAATCAGCGTGGCGGCGGCAAAATCGGTGACACGAAGGTACTCGTTCCCCTGTATGTACGCGTTCAGCGAGCCGGAGGCAACGAGACACATCTCCAGAGCGGCAGCCCCCAGAGAACGTATGTTCACGTTGTTTGTGTCCAGATAGCTGAAAATACGGTTGTTGCCGGATTTGCCCAGCGCAAGCGATATTATCGGCTCGTCAAGAGATTCTTCCACCTTTATCCTCTCTCCGTTCAGAAAGGCGCCCATTCCCTTCTCGGCGGTGTATGTATCTCCAGTGAGCAGGTTTCTCACCAGGGCGTATTCCACGTCACCCAGGCGCTTCCTGCCGATTGCAATTGACGTGCAGTAAAAGGGTATGCCGTGAACCGCATTTCTCGTGCCGTCCACGGGGTCTATGACAATCATGTATTCCGCCCCGTTGTCTATGAATCCCGCCTCCTCCGAGAGCACGTTCATCTTTCCCCCCACGGCAAGAAGCGCAATCTCCTCGGCGACCTTGTCAACGTGCTGCGTGGGCGTTCCGTCCGCCCCCATCTCCACCTCCTCCCCGAACTGCCCGAAGTTTTTCCTCCGCTCCTCCCTGACCCTGTCCTCTATTCCGTCTGCAATTTTCATGCACACTTCCTTCAAATCCTCTATTCCCGACATTTTACAAACAAGTAACTTTTTCAGATATAAAGATATATTGGAGGACATCAGTCCAGAAGGGTCACATCCCCCATTATGACCTCGTTCACGGGCCAGTCCTGCATGCCGTGCTTCGTCGTCGTTTCAACGGATGCAATTGCACGCAGCACATCCATTCCTTCCACGACCTTTCCGAATGCGGCGTACTGCCCGTCCAGGTAGTGCTGGTCACCGTCGCATATGAAGAACTGGCTTGTCGCGCTGTCAGGGTCGTTTGTCCTTGCCATCGATATCGCACCGTCGACATGCTGCACATCCTGGGAGGTCTCCAGGGGTATCGTTCCGTAGGGGCTTTCCCTGTACGTACCGTCGGGGTAATATCCGCCGCCCTGTATGACAAAGTCGTCTATGACGCGGTGGAAGACCAGCCCGTTGTAAAATCCGCTTTTCACGAGTTTTTCGAAGTTTTCCGACGTTATGGGCATCTTGTCCTCGTAGAGTTCTATCATCATGATGCCCATGGATGTGTTCATTATCACAAGAGGATTTTTCACGATTTCGTACGGTCTGCCGGCAGGATGTAAATCGAAATTCAACCAAGGAAATATCCACCATCTTCCCACTATCAATTTCGGGAGAGAGCCACCACCACCCCAGTAATTGCCGCTCCAGTGGTTCCGGGAAAACGGCGATTCCTGCAAACTGAAGAAAAAGGTTGCATGATCCGAATCCCCAACGAAGTTATTGTTCTCCACCCACGTATCGCGGGAGTGCCACAGCGTTACGTGGTCTATGTTGTTGCTGACTATGGAATTCCCGTGTCCAGAATCCATCCATATTCCCTCGTTGTTGCCGGATATGTTGCTGTAGATGACCAGATTGTTCTCCGAACCCTCGAAGTGTATGCCCTCGTTGCTGCGGGATATGGTGCTCCCGGATATGACATTGCTGCTGGCAATATATTGAAGAAAGATTCCGATGCTGCAGTCGGTGATTTCCACACCGGATATTATGTTCCGGTCGGAGCACACATTTATGCCGAAAGAATACTCTGAAACAGCGATATCGGAAATACGGGCATTGCCGGAGTTTATCTCCATACCGGTTAAACCCGTGCCACCCGCAGAGCGCACGGTGAATCCACTCACGGTCACATGCCCGGCATCAATCGAGATGACGGTGCCGGATGTGCCGCCGTCGACGACGGTGGTATTCCTGTTTTCCCCCGTAATCGTGATTGATTTGTCAACCGTTATGGTTTCATGGTAAGGGGAGGAGTCGTCATACACGAATACGGTGTCGCCTTCGACCGCGCTGTTTATCGCCTCCTGGATGGTCGTGTAATTGCCCTCCCCGGAGCCCCCGACATATAATGTGTTCCCCCCGAAATCCGTATTTGAACGCCCCTCGCCCGCGGACAGGCCGGCGGCCATGAACAGAAAAATTGCAATTGAAACGATTGCTTTTTTGCTGGCTGTTTTCATCGATATAATATTATAGATTCGGTTATAAAATTATGCACGGGTAACCTTTTTTATTCCCTCCGCGTTTTGAACCATGGAAAATGAGGTCATGAAGTGCATAAGGGAAAGGAGGAGCATACGTAATTACGAGGAAAGGGAACTGCCCGGGGACATATTGAAGGAAATCATAATGGCCGGAAGGTACGCCCCGTCAGCGGAGAACCGCCAGCCGTGGAAGTTCATCGTTGTGACCAACAGGGATGCCATATCATTTTTATCCCGCAGGACGAAGGAGCAGATAGGGAAAATGCTTAAGCAGAAAAGGAAATGGAAAAAGAAATTCAACGAACTGGAAGACGAGCAGACCGTTCTGTTCCTGCAGGCCGTCGCACTATCAAAAAGGGACATGGTATTCCACAATGCACCCGCGGCCGTCTTCATAGTGACACCCGACAGTATTTTCAACGACGAGTCGTGCGCATGCGCCGCACAGAACATGATGCTTGCAGCCCGCTCGCTGGGGGTTGGGAGCTGCTGGGTCGGTTTTGCAAAATTTCTGGAATGGGACAACGAGGCAACGGAAAAACTGGGGATGCCCGAGGGGCACCACATCGCCGCCAGCATCGTGTTCGGGTACCATGAAAATCTGCCCAAGTCAACGCCGAGAAAACCCACGGCGGATATAATAAAATGGATTGACTAGAAGTCCCTCTCCATTATCGATACCTCCACCATGTCCCCGACCTTCCACCTGCCCTGAGCGTACTCCTCGCCTGTGATGCGGAATTTTATCATGGGCTTCTGCATCTCCTGAAACATGCGCTGCTGCTGGTTCATGAGTTCCCGCATCTGGGGCGGTATGCTGTTCATGAGCATCTCCATCTCCGGACTCACCGAAGTTGCGATATTGTCGGAGGATATGCCCGTTGCCAGTATCTCCACCTCCCCGTTGTCCAGTTTGGTGACCTTGTCTATAACATAATCGAAGGCGACTTTCATTTTATCTTCCCCCGATAAATGAGATGCTATTTATTATATTTTGGATTGCCCATGCCTGCAATTCCGTAGAAGAAAACCAGGATTCCGATGAATATCACTACCGGACCGCTTGTGAAATATGGGGTGGCTATCCATGCAGCCACACCGCCGTCTTCGTAATGCTCCACATGTCTCTCGAAATAAAAAATGAAAATCGTTCCGATAATCATCAGCAATGTGCCGGCAATAAGAATC
>CAZOAF010000086.1:0-5005 GCA_964577775.1 uncultured Thermoplasmatales archaeon
AAAAGCGATTATGAAAGGAGAAGATGGCAGTTTAAGTTCGCCCATTTTCAACATTTTGTGCCTTGTTGCAGGATATGGCGATAACGCATTCATCGTGCTGCCTCGATTCTTCCCTATATTCTGGATGGAAGGTTTGCTCGTAGAACTTTTTTCCAATTTTCCGGTAATATCATCTTTACTGAATGGAGCAGGTTTGATATTGTATCTCTGCCAGACACTCCGCCCAAGATTTTCTTTTCCTGCCGGGGCGCTGGTGGTTGCAAGAAAAGGGACGGTACACACCCTTGGCTTACTGGGTTATCAGCATTCCCGAATAAATATGGAACATGCCCTCCCGTATCCTGCGGTATTTTTTATCCTAGGTTTCAAGGGAATCTGGATTGGATTTTTGAAGGGAATGTACGAGCAATGCTTTTTCGTCGGTTCAGCAATGGCAGTATTCGGGGGCTAATTTGATTGCATTGCCTTCTCTATCTTCTCCCTGAGCATGCACGCCCTGCATATTCTACGGGATGTGGGCTCGCCGCACCTCTCACACGGTCTGAGTTTCGCAGGCGGGTATTTTTCCTGCAGGCATTCGTCTATCGCAAGGTAGCTGTTGAGTATGCTGTGTCTCGTTCCGGGGTATTCATCCTCAAGTTTTGCCACCATGTCCCTGAAAGTGCCCCGTGACGCCCTGACCGCATAGGGACATTCGTCCTCCAGCACGTCCATCCCCTTCAGCAAAGCATAGAGCGTCGTCTCCTTTTCGGGAATCGTCCTCAGTGGAAGCATTCTCGGAATCAGCCCTTCCTGGACTTTCTTGTGGGGGGCAAACCGCGCCATGCGTTCCATGTCATTGTTCGCGAAATTCATGAATATGGACTGGGCGACATCGTCGAGGTTGTGCCCCATGACAATCGCCTTCGCATCTATCTCCCTTCCCTTTCTGTTAAGACACATCCTTCGGAAAACACCGCAGTACGTGCATTCTCCCAAATCCGCCCTGACCCCGCTTATCTCGTCGAGGGTGTAACCCAGCACTTCCTTGAACGATATGATGTGGTGCTCGACACCGAGTTCTTCGCAGTGCTTCCTTGCAACCTCTATCGTTTCCGGCCTGTATCCTTCGATTCCCTCGTCTACCGTTATCGCGTGCAGTTCCTTGTCCCGGTGTCCTTTCAGTATGTCATGCATGATGTGAAGGGCTGTCAGACTGTCCTTTCCGCCGGAGAGGGCAACGGCAATGGCCCCTTTCCTGATGCCCTGCTTGCGGACGTCCTTTCTCACCCTCCTTTCCACGTATTCGATAAAATGCTCCCTGCATAGATACGTGCCGTTGTACCGGATGAACGTGACCGCTTCCTTTCCGCACTTGCTGCACTTCATTTTCCACGCTTAAAGGGGCTCCGCTTTGATAAATTTTTCATATTGATACCCATCTCGCCTGCAAGTTCCTTCAGAATCTCCCGCTCCCTGTCGGAAACCTTCTTCGGTATCTCGAGGGAAATTTGAACAATGAGGTCGCCGTATCCGCCCCCGAGCCTGGGCATTCCCTTCCCCTTCACAACGAGCCTGTCCCCGTGCCGTGTGCCCGGCGGTATGCGCACCTTCTCCCTCCCGTCCATCGTCTTCACCTCCACCTCGTTTCCGAGCACCGCCTCGGGATAGGAGATTCTCTTGAGCGCAATGAGGTCGTCCCCTTCCCTCGAAAATCTCTCATGCGGTCTCACGTAAATCTCCAGATACATGTCGCCCGGCGGCACCCCCCTCTCGCCCGCCTCGCCCTCGCCTGCAAGGCGCAGGCGTGTCCCGTCTCTCACGCCCTTCGGAATTTTTACCTTTATCTTCCTGCGCTTCTCCACAACTCCAGTTCCGTGGCATTTTTTGCAGGGCTTCTCTATGATTTCACCCTCGCCGCCGCATTTGGGGCAGACGGTTATCTGCGTGAAATGGCCGAACGGTGTCCTGCTTGTCTGCTGCACCTGCCCGTTTCCGTGGCAGACATCGCATTTCACGAGTTTGCTTCCCTTTGCCATTCCTGTACCGCCGCATTCACCGCATTTCTCCTTCCTTTTGACCTCCACCTCCTTCTCCCCGCCGAAATACGCATCCTCCAGGGATAGCGCCATGCGGTAGAGTATGTCGTTCCCGCGTCTGGTTCCCCGCCTTCCCCGCCGCCCCCCGAACCCGCTGAAAAACTGCTGGAAAATGTCATCGAATCCGAAGTTGAATCCAAGGTCGCGGAATATGTCCGAAAAATCCGCACCCCTGAAGATGTCCTCGTAGTTGTACTGGCTGTCTATTCCGGCATGCCCGTACATGTCGTACTGCTTTCTTTTCTCGTCGTCCGATAAGACGGCGTATGCCTCGGAAATTTCCTTGAACCTCTCCTCGGCGTCCTTGTCCTTTGATTTGTCAGGATGGTACTTGAGGGCAAGGCGGCGGTAAGCCTTCTTTATCTCGCTTTTGGTGGCATCCCTGCCCACCCCGAGCACTTCGTAGTAGTCTTTCTTCATCCTGACACTTCATTCATCACTTCACTTCATAATCCGTATCCACCGAATCGCCCGCCTGGCTGCTGCCGGTCGAGCCAGCTCCACCGGTTCCGCCAGCACCGCCCGCCGAGCCATCCGCTCCGCCAGCACCGCCGCCTGCGCCTCCCTGCGTCTTCTGGTACGCCTCGACCGCCACCTCCTGGGCCGCCTTGGAGAGCTCCTCGGTTTTCTTCTTTATCTCCTCTATGTCGTCCTTTTCCATGGCTTCTTTCAGTTCCTTGATGGCGCTCTCCGCTTTTTCGCGCTTGTCGGCGGAGACCTTGTCCCCGAGTTCCTCGAGGGTCTTCTCCGTCGTGTATGCGAGCGTCTCGGCGTTGTTCCTGACTTCGACCTTCTCCTTCCTCTTTCTGTCCTCCTCGGCGTGCTCCTCGGCCTCCTTCTTCATGCGCTCTATCTCCTCGTCGCTGAGCTTCGTCGAGCCGGTGATTGTGATTGACTGCTCCTTTCCGGTTGCCAGGTCCTTTGCGGACACGTTCAGTATGCCGTTGGCATCTATGTCGAACGTGACTTCAATCTGCGGGACGCCTCTGGGAGCAGGCGGAATGCCGGTGAGCGTGAAACGCCCCAGACTCTTGTTGTCGCTTGCCATGGGCCTCTCTCCCTGCACGACATGTATGTCAACGCTTGTCTGGTTGTCGGCTGCCGTGGTGAAAATCTTGCTCTTTTTGGTGGGGACGGTCGTATTTCGTTCGATGAGGGGTGTAGCAACATTGCCGAGCGTCTCTATGCTTAACGTCAGCGGTGTCACATCAAGAAGAACTATGTCCTTCTCGACGTCGCCGCTCATTATTCCCGCCTGTATTGCGGCTCCGAATGCAACGCATTCCATGGGGTCAACCCCCCTCTCCGGCTTTTTCTTGAATACATCCTCCACCACCTTTCTCACGTAGGGAATGCGGGTCGTTCCGCCCACGAGGACAACATGGTCTATGTCCTCCGCCTTGAGCTTTGCATCTTCGAGCGCCTGCTGGCAGGGCTCTATTGTGCGCTTCACTATGGGCTCTATCAGCTGCTCGAATTTTGCCCTTGTGAGGGTTTCCTGTATGTGCTTCGGCTCCCCGTCAACTACCGTTATGTACGGCAAATCAATTGATGTCTGCATGGAGGACGACAGTTCCATCTTTGCCTTCTCGGCAGCCTCCATCAAACGCTGGAGAGCCTTCTCGTCCTTTTTCAAATCGATTCCATGTTCCTTCTCGAATTTCTCCGCAAGGTAGTCGACTATCGCCATGTCCATGTCCGCCCCGCCGAGATGTGTATCCCCGTTTGTCGAAAGGACCTCGAACACGCCGTCGCCAACCTCCATTATCGTTATATCGAATGTCCCGCCGCCAAGGTCATAGATGGCGATACGGTGCTCGCCCTCCTTGTCCAGCCCGTAGGCGAGGGCGGCGGCGGTGGGCTCGTTGAGAATGCGCTTGACCTCGAAGCCCGCGATTTTCCCCGCATCCTTGGTCGCCTGCCGCTGGTCGTCGTTGAAATATGCAGGTACGGTTATGACGGCCTCCTTTATCTCGTCGCCTATGTACTCCTCCGCATCCCTCTTTATCTTCTGGAGGATGAATGCCGATATCTGCTCAGGGGTATATTCCTTTCCCCTGATTTTGATTTTCTCGTTCGTTCCCATTTTCCTTTTTATGCGGTGTATCGTGCCCTCGGGATTTGTTATTGCCTGGCGCTTTGCCGCTTCCCCGACGAGCATCTCACCGTCCCTGGTGAACGCCACTATCGAGGGGAAATAGGGTTCGCCCTCCGCACTTTTGATAAGCACGGGCTTTCCCCCTTCTATCACTGCCACTTCCGAGTTTACCGTTCCGAGATCAATTCCCACTACTTTTGTCATTTTTATCACCTTTTGAGACCACAACATATGCCGGTTTTATTACCTTTCCGTTCATAATATATCCTTTCCTTATTTCCTTAACGACCACTCCCTCGTCATGCCCGTCGCTTTCTTCAGTTGCAACTGCATGGTGGAGGTTGTAGTCAAACTTTTTTCCCACGGTTTCTATCTCCTCCACGCCCGCCTCCCCCAGCGCCTTCCTGAACTGATTGACGACAATGCCAAGCCCCTCATCCTTTATGTTCTCGTGAGCGGACTGGAGCCCCTCGTATATGTCTACGAATTTGAGCACCAGTTTCTCCCTCTCGCGGGCCGCCACATCTGACATCTCCCTTTCCATTCTCTTGCGGTAATTGTCAAAATCTGCAAGAAGGCGGATTATCTTCCCCTCCTTCTCCTTAAGCTCACCTTCGAGTTCTTCGATTCTTTTTTTGTAGGGGCTTTTACGTGCCGTCTTCGATTTGCCCTTCTTCGATTCCTCCTTCTTTGCAGTCCCCATACGAGGAATTGTATAAAAATTGTTCTATATAAAAATTTCTGATGACGAATATCGCTGCATAATACCAATGAAACAAAGGTTTTGGATGTTTTAGTAGATTGGATGTCTAACAGGTCAACAAGTCAC
>CAZOAF010000087.1:0-4940 GCA_964577775.1 uncultured Thermoplasmatales archaeon
CCTGCTGTCACCGTTATCGTTGTCGGACCTATGCCGAATACAAGTCCTGTGCTTACAGTTGTCTCGCCGCCTGCCGCCAGCGTGTCGATTGTTCCGGTTGTTTCACCGCCCATGAACACCAGTCCGCTCAGTGCTATTGACCAGTCAACGTTGCTTGCATCCTCGCTTCCCGTGTTGTCCACGGTGGCGGTGACTCCCATTCCTCCGGATATCGCTCCTACACCCACCACTGCAACAGGAAGTGACTGGTAGTAAATATCCTTGTCTCCGTTCCTGTTATCTGTCCAGACTATACCTCCTGCATTGATGTCCACTGCACCATCCTCTGCAACAACCGTTCCGTCCTGCTCATTTATCTGCTCGGGTGCTCCCCAGGTTGCGCCGCCATCCTCTGATTTCGCAAGGTAAAGGTTACCATTGCTTACGTATACACAGAATGCCGTGTTGCCACTCATGTAAACTGCCGGATGTGTGTCATCTATGGCAGGATGGTTTTCTGCAACCACACTTGTCTGCCATGTTTCGCCGTTATCGTTTGTATAGCTGCACTTTATATCCCAGTCTCCGAAGATGTTGTCGGTCGTCTCGTATACGATAACTGCATTGCTTCCCGATGTTGCAACATCCGGGTCTCCGGAATCAAAGAGGTCTCCCTTGCCAACGTAACCCTGCCAGGGCCAGATTTCCACGTCGGCATACTTGTCCATACCTCCCTGACCTTCTCCGGGATGTGTGAATACCTCGTTTATGTCCGAAAGGGTTTCCTTGTATGCCACCTCGCTTCTTCCCGTTGTCTCGTTGTAGTGCTCCATGACCATGTACATGCGCTCCGAGCCTGCATCTATCTCCGGATTGCTTGCCGGGCTTGTTTTCAGAACGGACTCACCGTCATAGTAGGAACCCTGAATCCAGTCTGGATTCACATCAACTGGGAACTTGAATGTCTGGTCATCATCGTCGTATTTCATGTACCTCAGACCGGGTGCCTCAAATGCAGAACCCGTGGAATAATCGTATATGTGGAACCACACTGTCCAATCTCCTATATATGTCGCTGAATTATAGTTGGGATTCTCGTCATTGAATGCGTTCAGATATTTCATCTGGTCGGCATTGGCAATATCCCCTGGAATCCAGCCGAAGAATCCGGGATATTCCGATCCGGGGTCATCTCCTGTGAAGAATATGTCATCCGTGTTGGGGTTGTACAAAACAGCCGGCCATTCTAGAACTCCAGAGCCGTCCAGGTCCGCAGAGTTTATGTCAAACTTAAGTGTCCAGGATGCTCCGCCGTCCGATGAATAACATACTGCGGCATTCTTCTGAAGTACGCTTGCCACCTTCTCGTATGTAACCACCGGTACTCCACCAGAAGCCAGGGTTATCCTCGGATGCTGGTCGTCTCCGCTGGGATTGTCAGATGAAACCAGGACATTTCCGTTGTTCAGCAAACCGGTACCGGGCATAGCCCTGTCCACTGCAGGTACAATGTGGGCCGTCGTTGTTTTTTCAGTCGTGTTCGTTAAACTCATTGCAGATGTGGCGCTTATCAACATCATAACCGCCACTGCCACTGCTCCCAAAAACATTTTTTTGCTTCTTTTTGTTTCTTTCATAGTTATCTTGCCTCCAACATAAGAATATGGTAATAATTTAAATAATTGTCGGCAACTAGAACGGGTACATCTTGCCAAGAACCTCCGTTGACATGAGCGCCGCCTTTGCCCCCTCCGAACATGCGGTAACTATCTGCCTCACTCCCCCGGTGACGTCCCCTGCAGCATATATGCCCTTCACATTTGTTCTCTGCATCTCGTCTGTTTTTATATATCCGTGCTCATCCGTCTCAACCCCCGCATTGACCGCAATTTCGGACTGTGGAACCTCGCCTATCGAGATGAAAACCCCGTCAACCTTCATAATCTCCGTCTTCCCGGTTTTCACGTTCTTTAATTTCACGCCCTCTACCTTCTCCTTGCCCACTATCTCCTCGACAACGCTGTCCCACACTATATTTATTCCCATGCCCACCGCCCTGGCTTCGAGAGATTTCTCGGCCCTCAATCGGTCTCTTCTGTGCACAATCGATACGTTGCATCCGACCTGTTTGAGATATATCGCCTCTATGACCGCGCTGTTTCCCCCTCCGATAACGACCACATCTTTATCCTTGAAAAAGAAGCCGTCGCATGTCGCACAGTAGGAAACGCCCCTTCCCGCGAGTTCCTTCTCACCCTTCGCATCCAGCTTTTTGTGGGTTGTTCCGGTACATATTATCACAGCACCCGCTTCGTACTCCCCCTTCGAAGTAACGATTCTGAATGCGTCCCCCTCCTTCTTTATCTCCTTCACCTCCTCGTAAAACTTGAACTTTGCATACTCCTTTGCATGGTCCTTCATCTTTTCCATCAAATCTATGCCGTTTATTTTTTTAAACCCGGGATAGTTCTCTATTTCGGGCGACTCGGTCGCAAGCCCCCCACCCATACCTGCATCGAATATGACTGCATTTATTCCCGCCCTGCCGGCGTATATGCCTGCCGCGTATCCTGCGCTTCCCGCACCTATTATAGCCAACTCCATGTCCATGGGATAGGCATGGATTCACCCAATTTAAAAATTACTGTCTCGCCACTTCAAAAATCTCATCCTCGCCCGCATAATTGAGTACGTGTGCATCCATCCCAATTTCGATTGCTTTTGCCACATCATCCTTCAAAAATATTTTCATTTCTTCCTTTCCGGAGGAAAACAGAGCGCCCACCCTGTCGTGCTCCTCGAAGTTTATCATCTCTCTTGGCACCAGCGTGGAAAATATTATGCCGTCCGCCATGTCCTTCCTGCCGTATACGGTAACTTTCTTCACCTTCATGAGAGATGATGCGTATTTCCCCATTTTAATTCCCACGAATGCATAACCGGCATCCGGATGTTCCTTCCTGGAAATGCGGTAGAGGTCGGAAAACAAATCTGCCTTTGTATCCCTCAATGTGGGCCTGGAAGCCCTTGCCCCCTCTATGTCGCCGAAATCCACATCCGCCATCACGGTTCCCTCCTTCAGATAGTTGGCCCTGGCAATAAGATTGCCCTTCGGCCCGTATATCTGCCCGCCGCCCCAGAAAACGAGGTTTTCCTGAGTTCCGACCAGATTGGAGTACGCAACAAATACCGTGTCTTCGGTGGCCCTTGCAGGCAGCACCTTCTCGAAGAATTCCTGCGTCGTGGTGGGTGACGCGGAGATACACACTATCATGTCGGCACCTTTCAGCACCAGTGCTTTCACAAGTTCCGGGAAGAAAACATCGTAACATATGCACATCCCTATCTTGCCATATGTGGTTTCGAATACCGGCAGAGCATCTCCGGGGGTGAAATAAAACTTTTCCTCGAACGGGCCGAAGTTTGCAAGAAATGATTTTCTGTAAATGCTCGTCTTGCCGTCCGGATGAACCATAACAGCAGCATTGTATATCAGCCCCTCCCTCTCCTTGAGGGGCATGCCGAATACCACATGGCAATTTCTATCGGAAGCAATTTTTTTGACCTCTTTTATCGAAGGGCCGTCCTCCCCCTCCGCCAATTCCCTGAATTCGTCCTTGCAGGTGTAGCCGGTCAGTGACATCTCGCCGAATACGTACATGTCCGCCTCCTCCGCCGAGATCACCTTCTCCATCTTCTTCAGGTTCTTCTTTTTGTTGCCGACGGTGGGCTTCATGTTTGCCAGACATATCTTCATTTCAAATCCCAAAAGAATATATTGCCCCTGAATATAACATTATCCATATGCTCGAAATTGACCCGGAAAGAACTGCCGAGTCGGTAATGGAGTTCGTACGCAGTTATACGGAGAATGCAGGTGTGAAAAGCGTTGTCATCGGGCTGTCGGGCGGTCTGGATTCTGCTGTCGTGACAAAACTTGCAGCCCTCTCGCTCGGCAAAGAGAACGTCCATGCACTTTTCATGCCGGAGTTGTCGACGCCCTTGGAGGATTTTGAGCATGTACGGCTGATATCGAGCACATTCGGCGTGGAATACGAAACCATAGACATATCCCCCCTCATCCACTCCATAAGAAAGGTCTATCCCCACAAGATGGATGAGATAACGCTCGGAAACATAAAATCAAGGCTGAGGATGCTTCTGTGGTACGGCTATTCCAACCTGAAGAGCAGTCTCGTATGCGGATGCTCCAACAAAACGGAGTTGCTGATAGGTTACTTTACGAAGTACGGGGACGGGGGAAGTGACTTCATGCCAATCGGGGATCTGTACAAAACCCAGGTATACCAGCTTGCAAGATATCTCGAGATACCGGAACCCATATTGAACAAGGCGCCGTCCGCAGGGCTCTGGAAGGGACAGACGGACGAGCAGGAACTGGGAATTTCATACGAAAAACTGGATAAAATTCTTTACGGCTTGGAGAGAAAGATGCCCGTTAACAAGGTAGCAGCACTCGCAGATGTTACCGAGAAAGAAGTTCTGAGGATCAAGGAAATGAGAAAAGTAAGCCAGCACAAGAGAAACATGCCCCTCATACCAAAGGCAGGATTGAGAACCATAGGACTTGACTGGCGCTCCCCCGTGCAGGGAGAGTGAATCATATGGCCTTGTCTATGGCGTCATAATCGTTATAGAGAATTTTAAGTGCTTCGATGAATGCTCTTCTTGCCGTCAGGGAACCGTCGGTTTCAAAGTGGAATATGATTCTGTTCGGATTGCCACTGATATTTATTGCCCCCTTGCTACAAACCTCGGAACAGCTCTTGCACATGGTACATGCCTCTATGTTTTTCACAACCAGCTTGCCCTTCTTGGATGCAAGAACATTCCTTGGGCATGCCTTCACGCAATCCATGCAGTTATTGCACTCCTCCGTTATCTCTATTTCCGGGTAATAACTGTAGTTGTATCTGTAGGAGCTAAGCCGGTAGTCCAGG
>CAZOAF010000088.1:0-4853 GCA_964577775.1 uncultured Thermoplasmatales archaeon
TCGAATCCGTTTATCTTTATCTCACCCTTGGTGGGAAATATGACTCCGAGTATGGACTTTATCGTGGTCGTCTTGCCCGCACCGTTGGGACCGAGCAGAGCGAAAATCTCACCTTTCTCTATATCGAGACTCAGATTATCGACGGCCCTCACATCCCCGTAATCCTTTGTAAGTCCCCTTATCTCAAGTATGTTCATCACAGCAGAAATATTACCCTAATTTAAATAGTTGCTGATTTTATCGGATTAAACAAATAATTATTTAAACAATGCTGGAATGCTGGGTGATGCCATTGCTTTCCATCGTGGTGCCGACATACAACGAGTCGGAAAACATTCCCGTTTTACTCGAGGAAGTTGATAACTCCCTCGGAAGCATAGATTTCGAGATGGTCATCGTCGATGATGACAGCCCGGACGGAACAGCAGAACTGGCAGAGGGAATGAAAAAAGAATATCCTTTTCTCAGGGTCATAAAAAGGGAGAACGAGCGCGACCTTGCAACTGCCGTTATAGAGGGTTTCAAGAACAGCAGGGGAGAAATTCTGGCCGTCATGGACGCCGACCTCCAGCACCCGCCCGAAAAAATCCGCGAGATGCTGGATGAGATAAAAAACGGGGCTGACATCGTCGTGGGGAGCAGATACATTCCCGGGGGGGAAATCGAGCACTGGTCATTCAAAAGAAAATTCTATTCGAAAGGCGCAAGGGCAATAGCATACCTGCTTCTTCCCAAAAGCAGAAGTGTGAAAGACCCGCTTTCCGGATTCTTCATGCTCAGAAAGGAGGTTCTGGAAGGCACGGAACTCAATCCCATGGGGTACAAGATACTGCTGGAGATTCTCATAAAGGGAAATTACACCACCGCAAAGGAGGTGCCGATAACTTTCAGGGACAGGGAGAGGGGAGAGAGTTCCCTTGTGTTCAATGAATACGGGAAGTACACGAAGCACCTGCTGCGGCTGTCGTGGACAGAGGGGGAGATACTCCGATTTTTGAAGTTCGGCCTGGTGGGCATAAGCGGCGTGTTTGTCAACGAGGGACTGCTCTGGCTGTTCTGGGGGACAATGGGGATGTACCTTGCGCTGGCAAGCATCATAAGCGTTGAATTCTCGATAATATGGAACTTCATGTGGAACGAGATATGGACGTTTCACGACAGGGGGAAGGAAGGGGCGGGGGAATTCTTCAAGAGAATGGGAAAATTCAATCTCGTGAGCTTCGTCGGTCTCGTGCTGAACGTTTCTATTCTCATGCTCCTGCATTTGACCTTCGGAATTTATCCGCTCACCGCAAATATAGCGGGAATCGCCGTTGCATTCATATGGAACTTCGCAGCCAACAATCTATGGACCTGGTTCGAATAACTGCCTTTTTACATATATCACGTATCTGTCCTCGGAAAATTCTGGCACAAATCCGTTGAATAGAATCTGCCCTCTGCCCTCAATCGTACCGTAGAGAATATAATCCCTGCTTCTGTTAAGGTACTCCCTGACCTCGTCCATGTCAGAGAGGTGCCAGTAAATAACAACTGCCTTCACATCCCCGTTCTTCAGCCAGTATATTATATCCGACGGCTCCGTGGGGGGTTGGTGATGATAAGCAAGATTTGTCAGATTGGGGGGACAATCCCTGTTCGCAAGCACGTTCACCAGCGGATTTCCGGATATCACCAGCGAGCCAGGAGGCGTTATGCTGTCTATCTCGGCTGCCACATCGTACGACATATCGTGGGGCGCAGTGGCTATGAGCGATACCGAAATCAATGCGTTCACCGCAATGAAGGACGAAATCAACGCCCTCTTTTTCAAATTCCTGTCCGGCAAATCCGATATGACGACAGATGCAAGTATCGCCGCGGGAAATGAAACGTATGCAAAATGGTGCTGGAACGTTCTTCCCTGAATCATGACAAAAACAAGAATTGACAGAAGCCACAGGATAATAAATACCACTTTCCTGTCCTTCAGATTCCATCTTTTCAGAGATACAAGATAAATGAAGCCCGGACCTATGAAGAGAAGGATGGAAAGCTTGGAATAAATATCGAATCCCCTGCCTGCCTGCCGGAAAAGGATGCCGTCCAGCAGTTCCTGCGGGGTGAATGCGAGCATCAACAAAACAACCGGGATGGCGAAGGATATCGCATATACCGAGAGATGAATGAAATTCCTATCCTTGAGCATTTTGTAAAGAAAGGCAATTGTCACCAGAAATGCAAACGGGGCGGCGATCATTTTTGACAGACACGACATAGAAAGAAACAGCGAGGCAACGGCCACATACTCCCATTTTCGGCAATCCATGTAAATTATGAAAAAGAGTGCTGATATGCTGAGAAGAGATGCGGAGAACAAATCCAGGGATGCAAGTCTCGATTCACGGAGGAGTGTGAAATCCATGGCGAGAACGAGCATGGCGAGCACGCCGGCCCTCCTGCCGCGGAGGCGGGATGCAATCAGAAACGAGGATGATACGCCCGCCAGGAAAAGAGAGAATGAGAGGAGCCGGGATGCCATCACATTTCCCTTAAGCACGGAAAAAACCAGGATGGCAAGGGGCGCCTGGTCACCCCCCAGCTCGCTGTACAGATTGTACCCCTGCCCCACCATCTTAGCCTGGATGAGATGAATTCCCTCGTCTATCCCGTTCGTGGAAAACGGATTTTCAATATTGTAGAGCCGTATGAATATGAAAACAAGTGCCAAAACAAAAAGGACGAGTGTATTCCTGTCCTTTCCGGACACACTACTCCCTCTTTATCTTCCTTGCCTTTACAGGATGGACGGCACCGCACGCCTCGCATTTCAGCAGCAGCGTTCTGTTCTTCTTTATCAGTTTCGTATCAGGCCTGCCGCATTCCCTGCAGAGAACGAATCGGTTCACATAATCCTCTATCCTTCCCTGTACCTTCCGCTCCGGTATCTTGCCCTGGAATATCGCCCGCTCGCCGTCCGCCTCGCCCGCCGTCCCGAGCTCCTTCAGCAGATACGAGAGTATGTGCTGGGGTTCCCTGTTCAATATGCCGGCGATGTCAAGAAAATTTTTCAGCATGGTTGTGTTCCCCTCGTAGAAGATGACCCCGCGGGGCATCTGGAATCTCTCCTTTGTCGTGACCTTTTCCGGAAGGGATTCCATTGACCTTTTCAGCAGGGCGTCATAATCATACTTATTCATCAAATTTGAATGCTGCCGTGCTTAAAAAGTTATTCCAGTGTGGCATGCCTCTTTCTCATCTTTTTCTCGTCCTCACCCTTTATTGCCATCAACTCGGCAACAAGACCGTCGAGAAATACCCACGAACTTGCCTCGAACAGAGTGCCAAGAGGGGCAAGCTCGGTATCCCTGTCACCCGTCAACAGAGGTATGACAACATCGGCAAATCTGGCTATGTGGGAGTCCGGGTTTGCAGTTACGGATATTATCTTTGCCCCCAGCCTGCGGGCAATCTCCGCGGTCATGGTAACAGGTATTGTCTCCCCGGAGCCGGAAACGAGTACCACGAGGTCGTTCTTCTGAACGGGAGCGGTTATTGTCTCCCCTATGACGAATGTCTGGAAGCCGAGATGAACGAGACGTATGGCAAATGCCTTTCCCACCAGCCCGCTCCTCCCCGTACCGTAAACGAATATCCTTCTGGCACGCATGAAAAGTTTGATTGCCCTCTCAACCTTTTCCCTGTCGACCTCGTTTAGAATCTCGCCTGCCCTGCGGTTTATGTAAGAAATCGATTCCTCGAAGCGCGTTTCCCTGCTCATTTTGACATTTCCATTGCCCTGTCAAGCAGTATCTGGGCATATACTGCATCGTGTTCAAGTATGGGGGATTCGGATATGAGAGTGACATTGTAGTCATTCTCTACTATGCACTCCATCATCTTCAGTACGGGCATATCTCCCTTCCTTATCGGGACATGGTACAGCTCTCCATCCCTGTCATACTTCACCCCCGTGACATGTATCAGATAATGATTCATCTCCAAATCGCTGACCTTGTCAAACACCGCCTGGAAATCCTCCTTCTCGTTCAGGCATCCGTTGCCCCTCGCGTGTATATGCCCCACGTCGAGAACGGGAACGATACCGTGGACACGCTTGCACACCTCTATTACCTCGTCTATACTGCCGAACACCTCCCTCTTGCCCATTGTCTCTATACCTATGGGAATCTCTATGCCCTCACTCTTGAATTCATCCCTCAGGAAGCGGAGGTTTTTTACCATGCGTTCCATGGCCTTCTTTCTCGATAACCTTCCGTAATACCCCGTATGCACCGTCAAAAGTTTTGCCCCCATTATATCGGCAAGATGCATGGACTTTCTTATCTTGTTCTTGCTCATCTCCACATTTCTTTCGTCACCAATAAGATGGATGTAATAGGGAGAATGGACGAACATCTCGATATCGCATTTTTCGGCAACATCCTTCAATTCTGCCGCCTCGTCGTCCGATATGAAACCGCGTGCAAATTGTATCTCCATTGCGGACAATCCGAGATTTTTCGTATATATGATGCCATCCCTGTTGGTACGGTCCTTGCAGGACAGCGGTATGCCGGCAACCCCAACTCTTATCACGATGTTTGTATTGGCACGGCATTAATATAAATTTCTAATTTAAGGTATTATCTCGGTTGTGTTGTTGAATGCAGGATATCGCAACCTCTCCTCCATCCCGGGAATGCGCTCCATCGCCCCGACCACTCTGTCCTTCACCCCCTCGAGTTCATGTATGAGGTGCCTGGTAACCCGGCACACCGCACGGAAGCCCTCGTCGCCCCACAGCTGCTCCTTATATGCAAAGAGACAGCGCCCGCCACATATATCATAAACATCGCAGGAGGTGCACGGCT
>CAZOAF010000089.1:0-4837 GCA_964577775.1 uncultured Thermoplasmatales archaeon
ATGGAAAGCTCGTGGAGGCATATCCACGACCACTTCGGAACAGACAACAGGGAGACGAGAAACGCCTATCTGAACGGGGATATAGGCAGTCAGGAGTACATGGACAGGGATGTTGAACTGTGGAAAACGGAGGGGTTGCGGATGGAGGATATAGAGGCGATTTTTGAGGATGTGCCGCTGATGAAGGGGGCGAACAGGTGCATGGACCGATTGAGAGCGGAGGGAATAAAAACCGCAATCGTGTCTGGCGGGCTGGGCATACTTGCAAGAAGAATCGGAGGGGACATGAATATGGATTACGTGCTTGCAAACGAGATAGAGGAAAACATGGAGGGCGGCATACTGAATGTATCCCCCCGGAACAAGGATTTGCCGCTGAAGGAACTCGCAAAAAAAATCGGTGTAAAAAAGGAGGAGATTGCATCGGTCGGCAACTCGCGGTATGATGTAAAGATGTTCGAGGTCAGCGGGATGGGAATCGCATTCAATCCGTGCGATGATGAGGTTGTGGCAAATGCCGATGTCGTGATAAAAGAGAAAGATTTATCCCTCATACCTCCTTACATTCTGGAATGATAACGTTCGGACTGCTGGTGCTGTTCGTAATAGGGCTTGCATTTTACATCCTTTATTCCCTTTTCTACAACGCCTTTGTCGAGGTGGGATTCTCGAGATGGGAGGCAGGCCTCATCGTATTCGGCTCCATCATCTTCGGCCTGGTCGACATACCCCTGTTCGTATACCGCAACTGGGTTATTGCGATAAACGTGGGAGGAGCGGCGATTCCGGTTGCCATAAGCATCTATCTGATGGCAAAGAAGAAATTTGTATGGACGGCAGTGGCGGGCATAATACTGGTCTCGCTCATCACGTACAACGTCACCGAGGTCAGCAGCAAGGGAGTCACCTCGTCCTTCCCGTTGTGGTTGATGCCCCCCATAATAGCAAGCATATACTCCATGATGGCATCTTACAAAAAACCGAAAAGGGCTGCACCCCTTGCCTACGTGGCGGGCACGCTCGGCGTTCTCATAGGGGCGGATTTCCTGCATATGCCGGAGATACTCGGAACCCCCGCATCCCACCGCATAGTGGCATCGATAGGCGGGGCGTCCATATTTGACATGGTGTTTCTTGCGGGCATAATAGCGGTGCTCGTGGACTCGCTTTTCATACTGAAAAGGCAGGCATAAAGATTTATTAAGGGAACGGATTTTCCAGTATGATACTTGCGGAGCTCACTATTTTCCCCACCTCGGAGGGCGTTTCTGTGAGCAAATACGTCAAAGAGGCACTGAACGCATTGAACGAAACAGGGCTGAAATGCGAGAGCGGGGCAATGTCAACCACCATCGAGGCTCCGGATTTGAGGAGCATATTCAGTGCAATTGAAAAGGCGGATGAGGCGATTGTAAGAATGGGAGTAAAACGTATTCATATCGATTTGCATGTGGACCACCGTCTTGACAAGAACGCAACCATCGAATCAAAGCTGAACGCGATAGGGAAGGGAAAAAATGAATGACCTGTGGATAGAGAAGTACCGCCCCTCAAAGCTCGAGGAGGTCGTGGGGCAGGAGGGCATTGTCGACAGTTTGAAGGCTTATGCAGGCTCCGGGAGCATTCCCCATCTGCTGTTTGCAGGGCCTGCGGGAACCGGAAAGACCACATGCGCCATTGCTCTTGCAAAGGAGATATTCGGCGAAAGCTGGAGGGAGAATTTCGAGGAGTTGAACGCAAGCGACGAGCGTGGCATAGAGGTCGTGAGGGGAAAGATAAAGAACTTCGCCAGAACCGCGCCCCTTGGCGACGCCTCCTTCAAGATAATCTTTCTGGACGAGGCTGACTCGCTGACACCGGATGCCCAGGCTGCTTTGAGGAGGACGATGGAGAGATACGCCAGAATATGCAGATTCATACTTTCGTGCAATTACTCGTCGAAGATAATAGAGCCCATACAGTCGAGATGCGCGGTCTTCCGGTTTTCCACGATAGGGGAGGAATACGTGAAGGGTTACCTGAACGGCATCGCCTCCGCCGAGGGACTGGAGATAACGGATGACGGAATGGAGGCGCTACTGTACGTTGCAAGGGGGGATTTGAGAAAGGCGATAAACGCACTGCAGACCTCGGCAACCCTGTCAAGGAGGATAGATGCAGAAATCATATACAGAACGACGGCGACTGCAAAGCCGGAGGAGGCAAAGAAGGTGATGGAGACGGCGCTGCGCGGGAACTTTCTGGCGGCAAGGGATATACTCGACAAGATGCTCATCGACTACGGGCTGTCGGGCGAGGACATAATAAGGGGGATGCATAGCGCACTGTTCGACCTTCCCGTACCCGAGAAGATGAAGGCGGTCATAATAGAGAAGATAGGTGAGGCCGAATTCCGAATGGTGGAGGGAAGCAACGAGCGCATACAGATAGAGGCACTGCTTGCAAGCATGGCTGTTCTGGGGAGAAAGTGATGAACTACCTGGATATGGAATTCATAAAACCCGATGCGGTTCAGAAAAGGGCGTACCAGGTGAATATTTTCGAATCCGTCAAGGATGTCAATTCTCTGATTGTTCTTCCCACGGGGCTCGGAAAGACGGTCATAGCACTGATGGTCATGGCGCACAGGTTGAGAAAGGGCAATATTCTGTTCCTTGCGCCCACGAAGCCGCTGTGCGAGCAGCATGCCAAATCCATAAGAAAACTCATGACCGTGGATGACGTTGCTGTTGTCACCGGAGAACTCTATTCACCCGAAAAGAGAAAGGAGGTTTACCGAAATGCAAGGATAATCGTGGCCACACCCCAGACGGTGGAGAACGACCTTGACAGGGGCATGAACATGGGGGATTTCGCCCTGATAATATTCGACGAGGCGCATCGCGCTGTCGGAAACTACGCCTACGTGGGCGTGGCAAGGCGGTATCTGAGAAGGGGGAGTCAGATGCTGGGAATGACAGCCTCTCCGGGAAGCGACTACAAGAAATTGAAGGAGGTCGCTGACAATCTGGGCATAGAGCATGTTGAACTTCGAACGGAGCATGACGAGGATGTCAGACCGTACATATCAAGGAGAAAGATGAGATGGGTCGTTGTCGACATGCCCGACGACGTGAAAAGGACGGCAAGGAAAATAGACTACATGCTCGATGACTTCCTGTCCGAACTGAAAAAGTACACGAAGCAGGCGGCGCACCTCTCGTCAAGGAAACTCAGCAAGAAGGTCCTCATAGACATACAGCGGAGGATGCAGGGCAATCTGAAAAGCAGGGGAGGAACGATGTACACGGCGATAAGCGTTGTATCCGCGGCCATAAAACTCGCACATCTGAAGGACATGCTGACCAGCCAGGGGGTGGAGGCGGCGGGGAGGTACATAAAGAAGATAGAGACGGACAGGTCGAAATCCGCAGCACGGATAAGGAACAGCGAGATGTACCCCCGGGTGAGAAGGGAAATACTGGGCTCCACAGGGAGAAAGCCAAAACTTGAGATGACGAAAAAAATACTGAGGGAACATCTTGACAGCACCACGGACGGCAGGGTCATGATATTTGCCGAATACCGCGACACCATAGATTTTTTGATTTCCGAGATAGGAACCATGGAAGGAGTCAAAGCGAAAAGGTTCATAGGGCAGGCGAAGGGCACGGGCAGCGGGATGAGTCAGGAGGAACAGAAAAAAACGCTCGATGAGTTCGGCGAGGGAAAGTTCAATGTTCTGATATCAACGAGTATAGGAGAGGAGGGAATAGACATACCGTCTACAACCCTTGTCCTGTTCTACGAACCGGTTCCGTCTGCAATAAGGTATATACAGAGAAGGGGAAGAACCGCCCGCGACGGCATGCCGGGAAACGTCATGATACTGATAATGAGGGGTTCGAGGGACGAGGCATATTACTGGAGCAGCATAAACAAGGAGAAGAAGATGTACAGCCAGATATACAAACTCAAGAAGGAACTGGAAGCAGGAATGCCTAGGGCAACGGAAAGGAAAATCATGATTGTCGATACCGACAGGAAGGGGCAGACAAAACTGGACAGCTTTGCCGGATGACGAGCACGGATAAACAGAAAGTTTTTTAAGTACTACCTGCCAGCCCCCTCTATCCGCTTATAAACACCCACCACCATTAATGATCATGAGAAAACCGTGTCATCCGTTTATAAAGCGCCCTGACAAGGGCACCGATGGCATATTTCCCTGGGGGAAGCAGAGGCGAAATTTTTGATTTTCCTCCTTCGCATCTCATCCCCTCCCCCTCCTTTTTTGAAATGATCAGACGATTGAGTAGGACGTATTGAATGTCCGCGAAAAGTCCACGAAATTGTAAAGAACCTTCCCGTCCACCTCCCCCTTCAGCGTTATGGTTACCCTGCCCTCCTTCAGCATGTCCAGCACAGCCCCTGTCAGCTCCGCGTAGTAAATGGTAACCGTCATTTCCCTTGTCCTCGATGAATGTCCCGGTACCGAGATTCCGGGAAAATAACCGTTGCCCACATAGTTGTCAGTGAGATATATGTCGAATTTCATGGAAAGGTCGGTTATCTTTCTCGGTGATGTGTTGTTATTTTCAACATCAATACTCGGTTTGCAGTATGTGAGACCTATTTCCGAAAAGCCCGCATCAGAAATCGCTATCTCGCTCCCCTCTATCGCCGATACATCTGCGTAGTAAACGTACCCGAGAAAGCCCGAAATAGAGATGAGCGAAGATGCAAATGCAATGATTCTAAGCGTTCTGTTCATCTTCTTTCCCGCATCACGCAATCCCACCCTCCAACACACCTGCCACCCCTACCACCTCCCCCGCCCCTCCAGACGTCCTTGGGA
>CAZOAF010000090.1:0-4770 GCA_964577775.1 uncultured Thermoplasmatales archaeon
CGACAAAATAAAATATGGGCAGCGGCATTTATCAGGGATGCCTGTAATAACTTTCGACTATGACGATCTTATATCACTAATTGGGAAGAAGGTGGGAAAGGAGGAACTTCTCCGGAAGATACCCATGATAGGGGCTGAGATAGACAGGGTTGAGGACAACAGCATATCGGTCGAATTTTTCCCCGACCGCCCCGATTTGCTGAGTGTGGAGGGTCTTGCAAGGGCGATGCGCTCGTTTCTGGGCATTGAGAAGGGGCTGAAGAGATATCCCCTCAATGATGCGAAGATATCCATGAACGTGGACAAAAGCGTGAAGGGCGTCCGGCCGTTCGTGTCCGCGGCGGTGGTGCGGAACGTCAGAATGAGCGAGAATTTCATAATCTCCATGATGGAACTTCAGGAAAAGCTCCACCTCTCCGTGGGAAAGGACCGGAAGAAGGTGGCAATAGGGCTTCACAATCTCGATGCGGTCACGCCTCCCTTCACCTACAGGGGAGTCAAGCCGGGCGAGATATCATTCATACCCCTCGGAATGTCAACCGAATTGAATCTGAGAGAAATCCTGCAAAAACACGACAAGGGGATAAAGTACGCCCACATACTGGAAAACTGCGACAGATATCCCGTGATACTAGACAAGGCGGGAAACGTGCTCTCGTTCCCCCCCATAATAAACGGAGAGCTGACAGCCGTCGATCTGTTCACCGAGAATCTGTTCGTGGATGTCACCGGCACCGACAGAAGGGCGGTCAGAAATGCATTGAATATCATCACGGCGGCGCTGGCGGAGCGGGGCGGGGAGGCGGAGGCGGTGGAGATAACCGACGGCGGGGAAACGAGAAAGACGCCCGACTTCACGCCCGAAAGGGAAAAGGTGGATACGGGCTACGCCTCCAATCTGCTGGGTTTCGACGTGAAGGAACATGCGGAAGATGCCCTTCAAAAGATGGGATATGACACGAAAAGGGACGGAAATTTTATCAACGTGGAGATACCGCCTTGGAGGGTGGACATCCTTCACCCCGTGGACATAGTAGAGGACATTGCCATTGGATACGGATACGACAGGTTCTCGCCCGAACTGCCTTCAAGCATGACATTCGGAAAATCGCTGTCAGCAAAGAAAATCCACGATATACTCATTGGACTGAAATTCAACGAGGTGGTCACCATATCACTGTCGAACGAGGAGGAGCAGTTCGATAAAATGAGACTCGAACATGAGGAAGTAGTAAGCATAGAGAATCCCATATCGACGAATCATTCCTGCATGCGCGTCTCCCTCCTCCCGTCGCTCCTGGAACTCCTCTCGAAGAACCGCCACAACGAGCTGCCCCAGATGATATACGAGGTGGGCGAGGTGGTGAAGATAGAGGGGGGCATGCCCGTAAACAGAACGATGGTCGCCGGAATGAAGATAGATGCCAGAGCCGGATTCACGGAATGCAAGTCAATGGTAGAGGCAATTCTCCGCAATCTCGGAATCAAGGCGGAGGTGGCGGAAAAGAGGAGCGGGGCATTCATAGGGGGCAGATGCGCCTCCGTGGTGGCGGCAGGCGACGGAAACGAAATGGGCTATTTCGGCGAAATACACCCGGAAGTCATATCCAACTTCGAGCTTGAATACCCCGTAATAGCGTTCGAGTTCGGATTAGACAGATTGCTTCCTTCTTCTTCCGAACAGAATCATCGCAACAGCCGCGGCTGATACGAAGGCAAGCAATTCGAAGCCGGGTGTCTGCTTCAGCGACTGCGGCCGGGGAAGGTCTTCCGCCGGCGGCGAGTTCACGGTGCCTATGCTGCTGTCCGATGCGGTGCTGAAAGTGTATGTTCCGCCCGTTACATTGTTGGTGTATGCTTTCTCGACCCCGAGGAAGTAATGGATGACCTCGGCGTACACGCTCACGTTCACGGAACTGCTCCCGTTCCATCCCTCGTATTCGGGCGATGTTGTGTACACCGCGTACTTTTCATTTCCCATGGTGACCTCGCCGGAGGGGGTTGCATTAACCTCTCTTCCCCCGACCTTATAGTAGACCCTGAAGTTCTCGCTGCTTATGCCCTCGATGACCTTTATCTCTATGTCATCCGATGCGCCCAGGTTGCCCGAGGGAGCCTGCACGATTATCGCATCCTTCATGAAGGAGAAATTTCCGGTGAAGGTGCTCTCACGCCCCCCGCTGTCGGCGGCTGTTATCGTATAGAAGAACGTGCCCGTCTTGCTGCCCGCATAGTCATACGTGTAAACATTCCCGTCCCTCTGCATGTCGTGAATCTCCCATGTCGTGCCGTCCGTGATGTTCACACTTGCATGGTCCACATCCACGTTGTCGGTTATCATGGCTGCGATAAGCACGTCCCCGCCGACCGTTTGAATCGACGGTATGGAGACGGCATCTATGTGGGGGGGCGAGGCATCGTAGAACGGGGGGTTTATGGCAAGAATGAATATTGCCAGCCACGTGAAGAAGTAGAATGCTATGGAACCGAGCCACTCCTTCTTGCCGAACTTCGAGATATCGACTTTGAAAATCTGCAGAACCTTGGCGAGAAAACCTATGGAACATACGGCAAGCAGGAAGGTAACCGTCCACCTTATGTCTGGCGAGATGTTGGCCCATGCAAACCGTGATATGATTCCGAGCAGTATGCCGAACCCGAAGGAGATGAAATATATCCTTGCCTTCGACTTCTCCTTTTCCATGAATTTCTTCTCGTCGAACTTCGGTATTTCGAATTCATACTCGTCCTCTTTCTTGTCCTTCTTCATTGTTTAAATGGATTGCAAAGCAGTTAAAGAGTTTTTCCCCTTGCCGAAAAGTGCTCGTAACCCCCGTTTTCCAGTTCCCTCTCCGCTGACCCGCCGGCCAGCACCACCTTTCTTTCCCTCAAAACCGTTCCTATTTCGGTGAGCGTGCATCCCGTTTCCTCGACCGCCTTTTTCACGTCCCCGAATCTGTCGGGTGATACGATGAACAGCAACTCGTAGTCCCCTCCGGAATGGAGGGCGTGCTCGAACCCCTCCCCGCCGCCCCCGAAAACCGGAATCCTGTCCCCGAATACGGAAAAGCCCGTACCGTTGATATCCATGAGCTGGTAAAGAGACGAGGAAAGGCCGTCCGATATGTCCATCGAGGCGGTAACGCCCTTTGTCGAGGCGGCGGCAATCCCCTCTTTCACCCTCGGATTGACAAGCAGCACGGAATCCAGCAATTTTCCGGCATCTCCTTCCGCGCCTTTACCGCCCGCGAGGGATTGAAGTGCCGCTCCCGCCCGCCCCAGCTCGCCTGTCACGCACACGACATCCCCTGGACTGCATCCCCTGCGGGACATGAACATGCCCTTCCTCACCCTCCCGATGGCCGTACCGGATATGGTTACTGAATCTGCTTCCTTTGTATCGCCCCCTATGATTTCTGTCCCGAACTTTCTCGCGCATTCGCCGGCCCCCTTAGAGAACTCCCTGATGAAGTCCACGTTTTTATCCGGGGGAAGCCCGAGCGAGAGGGTGACGCCGGCAGGGGTGCCGCCCTTTGCCGCTATGTCGCTCAGGTTTATCGCAACGACGAACCAGCCCATACGGTAGGGCGTGGTTCCTTCCGGGAAATGGGTCTTTTCGTTCACCATATCCGTCGTTACCAGAAAGAACTCGTCGCCTGCATCTATGGTCGCGCAATCGTCGAGGTTTATACTGCCATACCGCTCTGCCATGATTTCTATCGCCCTGCGTTCCCCTATGTCCCTCAATCGCATGATAATGAATCGGCGGGGAGGGATATAAATTGTTTTGAATATCCAAAAGTTTTATTACATTAGAGCCCATCATTTCCCGATGGATGAGTGGAAGTCTTTTCCCCTGGAAGGTGACGTGGAACGTGTACGAAATGTCGTGGAAAAGTACTTCGATATATACGAGACAAGGGAAGGAGAATATTCCTTCTACATCCACATGCCGCAGGACGGAACGCTGGAAAACCGCTTCGAGGATTTGAGAATCGAACTCAAGGGCATGGGTTTCATTCCATTTCTCAGGTACGAGAACGGGGAATACATGCTCCATGTTCTGAAAAAGCCGAAAGTCAACACCCGTTCGAGATGGCTCAATGTGATTCTATTTTTCGCGACAATAGTTACAACCATGCTCGCGGGCTCCATGCTCTTCCTTACCGAGTGGAGTGTGAACGGCATGCTCATGCCGCGCAATCTGCTCGACGGATTGATTTTCTTCTCCTTTCCGCTCATGGCGATACTGGGAATCCACGAACTGGGGCATTACTTCGTATCGAAAAAACACAATGTTGCCGCCTCCCTCCCGTTTTTCATACCTGTTCCGCCGATAGGCCTGCCCCTGGGAACGCTTGGAGCCGTGATTTCGATGAGGGAGCCGATTCCCGACAGAAAAGCCCTCATAGACATAGGCATTGCAGGTCCCATTGCCGGATTTCTCGTTTCCATACCGGTGTGCCTCATCGGATTGTTTTTGATGCAGCAGAATCCAGTATTCGCGGACCCCAGCCAGACGTTCCAGCTCAACCCGCCCCTTTTATTCACCGCGCTCAGTCAGTTTTTCACCTTCCCGACATCACCGGGAAAGGAAATCGTCATACATCCCACGGCGTTTGCCGGCTGGGTGGGCCTGCTCGTAACGGCAATAAACCTTCTTCCCGCAGGGCAACTCGACGGGGGGCATATCGCGAGAGGGGCACTCAGGGAAAAGCACAGATATGCAAGCTATACCGCCATCGGCCTGCTCCTTCTGTCATCATTTTT
>CAZOAF010000091.1:0-4736 GCA_964577775.1 uncultured Thermoplasmatales archaeon
GATCGCCCAGGGACATATTGGATATGAGGTAGAGTGTCTTGGGTAATGTCCCCGACGGCGGATTCGTCACGCTCAGCGCGCCGCCGGTCTGCGGGAACCAGTTGAAAGTTCCGGTGATGATTGCATTTGACACACCTGCAGCGATGAACAGCGAAACACCGGAGCCTATTCCCCACTTGGATATTAGCTCGTCCATCCAGAACACGATGAAACCGCCCATGAAAAGCTGGGCTATTATCACGCTTCTCGCCCCCGTGGTACCGAGCGAGGCAATCAAAGAATCACTCGGGGAAAGGTAGCCGAATACCTGGGGTATTGCCTCGACCAGAATCATGAGCATGACCATGATCTTCTGAACGCCCTGATAAAGCGCCTTGTCCTCGGTTTTCTGAAGGTCAAGTTTGATTATCTTCGCACCGACAAAAAGCTGCATGATGATGGACCCTGTGACTATGGGCCCTATTCCGAGATGCATTATCGAACCGCTTGCCCCTGCGATTATGCCACGATAGCCTGCAAATATGTCAAGCTGGCTGGGGCTCACACCGTAGAGCAAAATCTGGGTCAGTATGAAGTACATGATAAGGGATATCCCCGTCCAGAGTATCTTCTGGCGAAAATGGACATGTCCCTTCGGTTTTTTTATGGCTGGCCAATGCTCGACCAGCGGTTTCAGAACATAAAGTTTGCTCTTTTCCCCGGATTCATCACCTTTTGCCATTTATGTACACCTCAATCCGTTATTACTTCTCCGCCCGCCGCCTTTATCTTTTCCACCGCCTTCTCGGTGGCATAGGGCACGACCACCTTCACGGGTTTGCCTATCTTCCCCGAACCCAGAAGTTTGTCATAGCCCATCTCCTTAAGGTCTATCTCCTTGCCCTCGAATCTCATCAAATCGCCGATATTTATCACTTTCTTTTCGTGGGATACACCGTGAAACGTAAATCCGTGCTTCCCCCATCTGCTCTTCAAATGCTTGTGCTTCGTGCCGCCGAAGCCGGTGCCGCCCTTCTCGCCCCTGCCTCTGCCCTTCTTCCTGCTGCCCCTGCCATGGGTCGTCAACCCCCTGTATTTCTTCGTTCTCTCTCTCATAACATCCTCTCCAGCAGTTCATTTATATTCTTTCCCCTGTAACCGAGCGTACCGCCCATGCCGTAGGGCTTCTTTATCGCCTTGTAGCCCCCGACGGGCGGATGCAATCGCACGGTGGGGGATGTGAAATCCTTCAATTTTGCCTCGCCCTTTGCAAGTTTTCCCGCTGCCTCCTCGAGCGTTTTTCCCTCCATGCCTGCCCTCTCCAAGAGTTTTCGCAGCATCTCGTCACTTATCTCGCCCCATGTAATGTAGTCCTTCACCTTCTGGAGCATGCCCTTGTAATTTTTGTCCTCTGCAACCAGCGTGCAGTTGTTGATGTAGGGCAGGTTGAGCATCTTCAGCGTATCCCTGACATCACGGCGGGCGTTTATCTCTCCTCTAACTCTAATAACCGCGTACATTATTCCTCAACTCCTCCGACTGCTCCCGAAACCATGTGGAGTCTATTCCTGGTTTCCTCGTCGATCTTCATGGCTGATATGTTTTTGAGCGCCTCGAAAACGGCATTTGCGTAATTCAGCACGGTGTTAGTCTGCCCGCTTGCAGAACCCCATGCGTCCTTTATGCCCGCAAGGCGGAATATGACCTTGGCTGTGTCGCCCACCGCCAGCCCCACGCCGCGGGGCGCGGGCTTGAATACCACGTGAACGGAGCCGCACTTGCCCTCCACCTTCATCGGGAGGGAGTGAGGCGTACCGCACTTGCATACCCACGAGCCGCATCCTCTGCCCACCTCTATGAGATTGAGCTTGCCGTTCTCAACAGCCTTTCGTATGGACATCCCGACCTCCTTGCCCTTCGCCACGCCCAGCCCCACGAATCCGTCATTGTTCCCGACCGCAACGACAACCCTGAATTTTACCCTTCTGCCCGAGTCGGTCATCCTCTGGACCATGTTCACATCCAGAACCTCGTCCGACATGTCCGGCAGGAGAGTATCGACTATCTCGACCTCCTTTATGGGCAAGCCCGACTTCAGCGCCTGGCTCATGGACGTGATTTCTCCGTTCTTGACCATCTTGCCCAGCCTTGTTTTCGGAATCCATTCATCACTCATGTTCAGCCTCTATTTTCTCTTTAACTTCCTTAACCTTATCAGCCATATCCTCCGATATGTGCTTTCCGTATAATCGGTCCTCTCCGGGCATTACCTCCTCGCCGTAAGGGACATCAACGCCTGCATCAAGCACGCCCTTCAACGCACCGTATATATTCGCGCCCTTTATCGATTCGTGATGTCCTATGTCAAGCACGCCCTCCTTCACGCCCCCTTTGACCGCCCTCTTTCCCGCCAGCAGACCGGTGAGGTAGGACGCAGGCATGTTGCCCGTACTTCCGCTCCATCCGTACTTCTTCAATTCGCTTCCGACAGCGGACGAAACCACCCTGTCTCCTCCGTGCTCGTAAACAACGAACTGGACAGTTGTGCTCTTGTTTGACCTTCTTACCACAACTCTGGGCTTTCCCGACTTCAGCAGTCTGAGGCGGTAACGGTAATCCGTCTTGCCTTCCCCCCTTCGCCTGAACGGCACCCTGTATCTCTTCATTTTCGTGGTCATGGTATTACTCCTTTATGATTCCCTCCATAATGAGATGCGTCCTGAGATGGTTCTTGTTTCTGAACTCACCTCCCTTCGCCCTGATGTAGTACCTCCTGTAAACCGACGGGGTTATGACATTCTCTTCCCTGAGCTGTTTGAGATAAGCCCTTATGGGACGTATTGTGAGAATCCATCTCCTCTTCTTCGGAAGACGGGCATATGCAGTACCCTTGCGCGAGCCGTGTCCCCTCCGCCTCCCCTTCTTCCTCTGCTCGTGGAGTGCCCTTGCCCTGCCCCTTGAAACGCCTTTCTTATCTCTGGCAGCGATGATTCCGCTCTTTGCAAGATTTCTTATATCCTGGCGCGTGACAGCCTTCCCTACCTCCTCGATTTCGTCCGGGTCCATCCACACCCTGTGTTCGCCGCACTTCAGCACCTCGGCAGCTATCCTTCTCTGATTCCTGAGATTCATTTAGACCCCCCTGTTCAATACACGTATTCCCATTTCATCTGCCTTTTCGATTATGCTCTCCCTCTTCCTGCCGCCGACTACGCCGGATATTCTCACCGCCTGCTTCTCGGGATCGATACCTTCCATATCGTTGATATTGTGAACCATAACTTCCTCAAAGCCCGATGGGTGAAGTCCCCTTATTTTTTTCGGTGTTCCGTAGCCTATTTTGACCAGCGGCGTTCGGTATCTCAATCCCTTTCTGAGCTTGGAATGGCGGCCTCTCGGCTTGAGCCATTTTTTGGAGAGTCTCCTGTACTGGTGATACTGCTGGCGTATGAATATCGGCTTCTTTTTTGACGAGAGCATTTTCTTCGTCTCGCTGTCCAGCACCGGTTTTTTCTTGGGAACGTATGCTCCCTCTTCCGTTATCTTTACCTCTTCGTCCCCCATTCTATGCACCTTTTGAAACTATATAAACGCCGTCCTGGAACACCCTTATATCCCTGTTCTTCACCCTGACGGCCTTCTCTATATTCGCGGCGGTCTGACCGACCTCCTCGCGGTTTATACCCTCGACAGTGATATCATCCTTGCTCACATTCACCTTCACATCGCCGAATATTTTTGCCTTACGCGGGTACTGCTCCCCGAGGAAATTGTCAATGACAACCTCCCCATCATTCACCGAAACCTTTATGGGAAAGTGGGAGTAGACAACCTTCATTTTGTAGACGAATCCCTCCGTAACGCCCTTTATCATGTTCCTTATGTGGGCACCGAACGTGCCGACCAGCGCCCTCTCGCTGCGCTTGGGCAGTTCGCTACGTATAATGATTTTTCCGTCGTCCTTGGTGATGGTAACGGACGGATGGCTGAGTTTCTTCTCAAGTTTGCCCTTCGGTCCCTCGACCGTCACCGTGCTCCCGGAAACGTCCACCTGAACGCCCTCCGGTATTTCGATTTCATCAATAGCAAATGGTATTTTCATCTGATCACCTAATATACATAAGCCAGCAGCCTTCCTCCGATTCCTTCCTTCTTTGCATCGTAATGCGAGAGTATTCCCTTGTTCGTCGAGACAAGCAGTACGCCGAAGTTTTCGGCAGGAAGAAAGCGGAATTCCCACTTCTCGAACTCATCGTGCTTTATCGAATAGCGGGGCTTTATCACGTTGCAGTCGTTTATGCTTCCGCGGAGAGTTACGTTGAACATCCCGGACTTGCCGTCATCCACCCACTCGAACGAGCTTACGTAACCACTGTCCTGCATGACTTTGAGAGCCCTGCCTATCAGTTTGCTTGCGGGCTTTACTATGCACTCCCCCTTACCTGCCCTTTCTGCGTTTTTTATCGCTGACATAGCGTTTGCCAAAGTGTCATTTAACATTTTACCGTGTCCCCCACAATAGATGATATTTCTTAAATCTTTCGGGTTGATATCCAGCCCGATAATACACGGTGGGTTATATAATTTTTTGTGGGAAAAATTATGTTGGCAAAAAAGAGAGAGGATAGGATTAAAAACGTGATTTTATTTACCGCTCCCTTCTGCATCGCATCGGTTGTTTGACGCCCGTCATGCCCGATTTATGTATCTCTGTCCCATCACCACCCGTTATGGTTTGTTTCTATAACACTGCCATC
>CAZOAF010000092.1:0-4632 GCA_964577775.1 uncultured Thermoplasmatales archaeon
CGCCGCTATGAAAACGTAGGTGAATGTCAGTATGTAGAAATCGAAACGGCTGGGTGCATCAAAGGAGTACCAGTAGTTGAACGGGTATATCAGCAGAAGCATGATGAGGGAGACCGCATAAACGAGGTCATCGTTAGCCTCCGAGGAGAAATAGAGAACTATTGTGAGGAAAGAGGAGATAAGGGCAGGGGTGAGGGAAATCAAATAGGGGGTTCCGAAGTGGAAAGCAACGAAATCAAAAATTTCTATTGAAATGAGAATCAGCAGCGCCAGAAAGAAAGTCCTTCTGCCGTTGAATGCAAGTTTTATCGTCCTGCCGAATACGAGAATGAGCACAAGGAGAAGTATGCCGAGGGCGAGATATCGCCTGGCGAAGAATTCCCTTGCCAGCCCGTACTGCAGGGAGGCAAACAGTATGGTGATACTTCCAAGCGTTGCCGAAATCCTTTTTGGAGGAAGCGTGAATATCTTCGAATAGAACCTCTCAAAGATGGTCTTATCCATTGCTTTCAGAGAGTATATCGTCTTCTTATTTTTAATGTTTGATATATATTCCGTTGTAAAAAGCAAAAGATACCGGCGGGTTTGGCAAGATTATGTCAGCACTCCCACGATGAACCCGGCCAGTGCAAAAGCGCTTCCAGATCGTAAAATCTCTATCGTCGTGCCAATATTTTTTATGTCTTTGAGAACCAGGATTATCGAATAGATAAACAGCATGCCGGCTGCAACGATGATAACGATATACCATAAACTGAGGATATTCCACCAGTAGGGAAAGGGTATCAGGACAATGGTTGCAATTATGGCCAGGCATCCGGCATAAAGGGCGTTTTTTCTGCCGATTTTCATTGGCAATGTCATTCTCGTCAGAATATCTCCTTCAATATCCTCCACGTCTTTCAATATCTCCCTGCCCAGCATTATCAGAAATGTCATGGCTGCCAGTATCAGGGCGTTGTGGGCCTGCCCGACGGCAGCGCCGCCGAAAATCAACGCCATGCTTGAGATAAAAGCCGTGACGATGTTCCCTGCCAGCCCGGCATTCTTGAAATATCTTTCATATAATGCCAGAAGCGATATGCCGAAAATTATTATTCCGAAACTTAATATGTTGATGGCTGCCGAGAGCACCAATGCAATGAAAAAGGATGCATACGCAAATTGCAGACATTCCTTTGCCGACAGCCTTCCCGAGGGAATCGGTCGGCGGGAATGCACGATTCTATCAACCTCCACGTCAAAATAATCGTTAAGCGCCATGGCGCCTGCAACCATAAAAACAACAACGACCATGGCAAAAAGCAAATCCAGCGAAACTAACTGGAAGCCGCCAAGAATCCCGCCAACGAAAACCCCCATCAGTCCCAGCATGACGGTTACTGGTCTGATTAACTCCAGAAAACTCCTTGCTTTACCGGCCACAAATCGTACGTCCACAGATGTCATCGCCGGGTTATTTAAAAAAAGTCGTTAAATGTAATTTTAATTGTACTCCACTTTATTAATATAAAAAGCGCTGAGGGAGGGATTTGAACCCTCGAGGGGCAAAAGCCCCACAGGCTCTCCAGGCCTGCGCCTTTCCGAGCTGGGCCACCTCAGCATTTATTTCTTTTGCTTTTTCCACATGGGCGGGTACGTGCCCTTCCTCATGAGCACGCGTGAAGTGTCGGCTGCTATCCCGGTGTCCCTTTCCATCATGTCCCTTGTCGACATCCTCGCCTTTCCTATCGCCACTCCCTCGCCTTTCAGCGTCTTTACGGCGATTACGCTGTCTTTCTTTATCCCCGTGTCGACCCGGATGACTCCTGGCAGGGCAAGAGACGCACCGTGGCATATGGCGTCAACGGCAGAGTCTCTGACAACCACTGCCGGCAGGTGGGCGAGTAAATCCTCCATCGGCCTTATAATGTTTTTTATTTCCTCGTCCCCGTTCTCCTTCCAGAATACATATGAGTCCAGCACGTCATGAAGGGTGTGGGCGTCGCTCTCCTCGAAGATGCCGCCCCTTGTCCTCCTCAACTCGTGCATGTGGGCACCGCATCCCAGCAACTTCCCGATGTCCTCGCACAGAACCCTTATGTACGTCCCGCCCTCGCATCCGACTTTGAACAGGACATCCCTGCCACTGATTTCCATGACATCGATGTAATATATCTCCCGCTCTCTCTCAACCCGCTTAACGGCGGCCTCGCGGGGCGGCGTCTGCCGGATTTTTCCGATGAAATGGCTGCATGCCTGACGAACCCGTTCCTCGTCCTCGTCGCCGTGAAGTCTCATGACCGTCACGTACTCCTTGCCCGCCGAGTGAAGCAGGCCTATTGCCTTGGTTGCGTTGGATAGGGCGACAGGCAGCACACCCGTGACGTTGGGGTCAAGCGTGCCCCCGTGCCCCGCCTTCTCCACCCCGAAGATGTCCCTGACCCATGCGCTCACCTGGTGGGAAGAGGGGCCTGCGGGCTTGTCGACTATTATCACGCCGTTCTCGATGAGTTCCTCTACGCTTCTGTTAGAAGGCGGCTTTCCGTAGCCGGGATTTGTTTCGGCCTCTGCTCTTATGAGTCGTCGGCGTTTCGTGGATAGCATCGGATGACAAATGTAACGGCATTATAAATTCTTTGCATAACCAGTAATGTTATATGGTATTTCCAGATTAGAGCGGGATGGATGTCATTCGCTGTCTGGTCCTGGTTGCAGTCATCGTGACGGGCAGCATGGTTTTCGGCGGCACTTCATTTGCTCACGGGACGTATGGAGAAACGATGTACGTGGGCGGTTCCGGGGCGGGCAACTACACGACGATCCAAGACGCGCTTAACGACTCCCTTCCCGGGGACAGAATCGTCGTATTTTCCGGGTTTTACGGGAGGGTTAACGTAAACAAATCGGTTTCGCTCGAGGGCCGGAATGCGTTCACCGGTGCCGTGCTGATATCTGCCAGCAATTCCACTTTTTCGGGGTTTGTGGTGAAAGACTGCTACCGTGCCATTGTGGTCGAAGGGAATGACAACACGGTGGCAAACTGCACGGTGCTCAACAGTTCTTACGGCATGAAGGTATATGGGGACGGCAACACGGTATCGTCGAACCGGGTTTTCAAGAATCTCAACTACGGCATATGGGTCGAAAACGGGAAAGGGAATAGCATTTCCGGAAACGGTGTATACCGGAACAACTACGGAATCTACATTGACGGTGCCGATGGCAATACTGTGGATGGAAACGTGGTGAGCAACAACACCGAGGGTATAAAGATACAGGGCGGAAAGGACAATATTGTCAGTGGCAATAGTATCGCCGACAACAGAAACGACGGCATATACATGTGCTGCGACAGCGAGGGCAACATCATATTCGGCAACAACTTTGTCGGCAACAGAATGAACGCCAAATGTTACAGCAGGGATAACCTCTGGGATCATCACGGGGAGGGAAATTACTGGGACGATTACGACGGAAGTGGCCCGTACGGCATAGTCTATGGCGACAACGAGGACCGCTATCCGTCCCCGAGTCCGTACAGCGTGGGCATTCGGCCCGGCAGAATGTACATCATTTGCCCGGAAAGCGGAAGCAACGTATCCGGAACGCTCAATGTGAATGGCATTGCGGAGGACGGGGCGGCGGTGGAGGTCAGGGTTGACAGCGGTTCATGGAAGGAAGCGGATGGAACGTTTCTGTGGAATTTTGACATGGATACCGGAAAGATGGAGAACGGGGAGCACCATGTATACGCAAGATGCGGGAATGCATCGGCGGAAATCACGATATACGTCAGCAACGAGGGGAAAACGCCGTCGTTCGGTGCAATCATGTTTCTGGGCGCTTTTTCCTTTGCCCTGATTTTGACGGGAAAAAAGAAATCGCAAGAAAAAAATATATGAGGAAGTTCACTGTTACCGAGTTGAGCGGGCTAGTGGTCTAGGGGTTATCAAAAACAGAAAACAACAGATAAAAACGACGATATTTTCGGCGGATTTTTTCCCCTTTTCTTTTTTCTTTTTTAACTGTATTTTTGACAGTCGCATTACTACCTTTTTGAGAGCTGGAAAAGTTGCATCGCCAACTTTTGGCATCAAAGAGGTGGTTTTCTGCTCAACATTTTTCCAGTCGAGACTATAAACCACTCTCGTTCTGTTCCATTTTCCGAATATTCCAGGCAGCTGCTGTACAGCAAAATTTTGCCGAATATAGGCTACAACCTGCTTCTGGATTATTATAAAAAATGGTACAGGGATAAATACGGATCAGATCCCGTGATTCCTGGCAGAATTGACGATTTCCCCATAGAAGTTCACCAGGCGTTAGAAAAGGATCGTAAACGCCAGTATGATGAGTACGTGTTGGACTTTATTCTTAAACAATTTAAAACATATATCAAGTGGCACAAAAAGAAACAAAAATACGTTTACTGCAGAGATGATGAAGGCCATGAATTATACATCCGTCTCGATAACAGGTTTTCCGAAGATTACATGAAAAAAGTATTATCCCGAATGATAGAAGTGCAGGAAAAATATTCTCAGGATAATGCTGTTATGGTTACTCTAACGTTAAATCCTGCTTTGTTTAAATCGAAACTGGAAATGTGGACATCCATAAAGTCCGAATTAAACCGTTTCTTGACTGCGG
>CAZOAF010000093.1:0-4596 GCA_964577775.1 uncultured Thermoplasmatales archaeon
GAGTAATTCATCTCTGGGCTGAAGCCCAGAGGGTTCTTACTCCGTTTTGACTAAAGAAAGGGGTTCCGGGGAAATCAACACTATCTCATTCTCTTGAATACTTCGCTTATCCCTTTCCCCAGAATAAACACCGCCCTCCTGTGGTCCCCTTTTGATTTATGAACGTGATGGGGAAGCACCCCAATTTTATCGTATTCCTCGAAGAATTCGTTTGTTTCCGGATACTGCCCCTCGAGTTCTTTCCTTATCTGAACGAACAGAGCATGGAGCTGTATTATCTCCTCTTTTTGCATCTCATCCCTTTGCCATTAACAAAAAAACATTCTTAAATTTTGCCTTGACGAACAGCAAAAATTTTTACCTTGTGCATGTTACATTATTGGTAAAAAATTCGAGATGGTGAAATGGCCATAGCATCCGTACCCGGCAAGATTATCCTCATAGGCGAACACGGCGTTGTATACGGGCAGCCCTGCCTCTCCATAGCCATAGATTTGAGAGTAGGGGTGGAGATGGAAACCGGCAAGGAATTCACGGTCAACGGCAGGCCCATGGATTCGAGAAGGCACACATACATAAAGCACGCAATAGGAAAGCTGTGGGACGGACAGCCGCTGGAAGTTACAACATTCTCAAAAATCCCTTCTGCAAGTGGACTGGGCTCGTCTGCCGCCATTACCACCGCCACCGTTGCCTGCCTGCTGGAGATGAAAGATGAATTCTCGCTCGAGGATGTTGCCAGAAAAAGCTTCGAAGTAGAGTGCGACATACAAAAGGGGGGAAGTCCCAACGATACGTCCGTCTGCACCTACGGCTCTGCGGTACTGCTTTCCACGGAGAAGGGGGACGGGTTTATATGGGAGATATCCCGGGGCGACCGGAGATGGTTCGTCCACCGATTAGACGCACCCGACATGAAAATAGTTGTGGGAATGACAGGCATAAAATCGAAAACCCCCATGCTGGTCAAAAAGGTCAATAAATTCGTGAAATACTCCGGCTTTGCACGCGAGCTGACCGAGCGCATAGGAGAGCTTGCCATGGAAGGCACGGAAGCCCTGAAAAACAACGATTTCGTCACCCTCGGCGAGAAGATGAACGAGGGACAGAAGATACTCCACACCCTGGGAGCGAGTTCCCCCGAACTGGAAAAACTCGTGCACGCATCCCTCAGGGCCGGCGCATACGGGGCAAAGCTCACGGGCGCGGGCGGCGGCGGCAGCATGATAGCCATAACCGACGAGCCGGAAAAGGTCGCAATAGCAATAGAGAAAGCGGGCGGAAAGGCAATGGTTACATCCATGTCCCGCGAGGGCGTCAAGATCTGGAAGTAGACATTAGCCGAATACCCTGCCGGAGTCGTAGTTTTTTTCTGCAGGGTTTATTATTTTATTCCAGTATGTGGAAAACCAGACCTGTCAGCAGTTTCGGGTCGAACCACGTTGATTTGGGGGGCATGTTCCTTCTTTCGTCAGCCACACGTTCCAGTTCTTCTATGCTCGTGGGATGAAGGTAGAATACCGCCGCATTTCCTTCCCTGTCAACCAGCTCCTCGTAGCGGCTGCGAGGTACATCTCCCCCGACAAAGAATATATTCGGGTCGTTTCGGATATCCTTTATCCCCAGCACCGGGTCGAGAATATCGTTCTGGAGTATGCTCACGTCCAGCGAGCCGACAGTGTCATCCGGTATTTCACGTGGCAGAAGTTTCCACCATTCACCCTTCCAGTACATTTGTATTTCGTGCCTCTCAGGCTCACTTATTCGGTTCAGTTTTTCGACCTCGAACCTACCCTCCAGCCCCCCGATGAAATCTTCCATTTCTATCTTTCGTATAACCCTGTTGTACGGAAGGATTCTCACCTCGTCATCACCCGCAACGAAAACCATGACATATTTTGCCTCCTCTCCGCCATGGTTCTTCATGTATTCGTAAGCCGCCCTGATGCGGTGATGACCATCCGCGATGTAGAGGTCCACGTCCTCGAACAGTGATTTTATTCTGTCCACAGTGCCATCGCATATTTTCCACAATTTGTGGTTGTAACCGTACTTGCTGAAATCGGACACCGGCCGGCTGGCGGCGATGCCATCCATGACTTTTCTGATTTCTTCATTTCTCCTGAAAATCGTCCATACAAGGCCCGTGTTCGCACCGGTTGCCTCTATGTGCTTTATTCTGTCCTTTAGCGGCCTCTCCCTTGTTTCCTCGTGTTTTTTTATCCTTCCCCGTTCGTAATCTTCCAGCGAAACGGTGAGTATGAATCCCCTCTGGCTGAAACTTTCATTTCCTTCCTCGTATAGGTACATGCACGGCTCATCCCTGACCATGTCCTCCATGGCCCCTGCAAACGCCTTTCTTGCATTTTCGTAAACCTCATCGCCCTTCCCCTCCGGCAGGATTATGTGGATTGCATTATCCTCCTTTCTGAGCTGCTCTTCCTCCTCCCTGCTTATCACGTCATAGGGCTTTATGCAGAACTGCCCGGGATTTTTGGGCCGGACGCCGCTGAATTCCTTAACCTCGACCATGCTATCACTTCCGGAGAATGCTCACTTCATTTAAAAAATTATGGAGAAAAGAATTAATCCGGAAATGTGTTGAACGGACGATGCTCATAAACGAATTCGACCCGTGGAAAAGCCCCATGTGCACGTGCCCCCCGAAATACTCGTTCAGTCCCTATACCGGCTGTTCCCATGCATGCATATACTGCTACATCACATCCTACATCCCCGACCCCTTTCACGCGCGTCTGAAGAAAAATCTCACGGAACGGCTGGAGGAGGAACTGAGGTCGAGGAAAAACAGATACATAAGCATGTCCAACAGCTCCGACCCGTACACGCCCGAGGAAAAGGAAAACAAAGCCACCAGGAAATGCCTCGAGATTTTCAGGGATAACGGGGTGAAGGTTCTTATCGTGACAAAATCGGACCTAGTTGCAAGGGATGCAGATATAATTTCCGGGATGGATGCCTCTGTCAGCATGACGATAACCACCCTGAGAGATGACGTGGCAAGAATCATAGAGCCCCGCGCCCCCCCACCGAGCAAAAGGATAGAGGCACTCAAAAAACTCAACAACAGGGGCATACAATGTTCGGTGCGCCTTGACCCCATAATACCTGGTGTGAACGACGGGGAAATAGAGAGTATCGTCTCCAAGGTTTCCGGTTACTGCAAGCACATCGTATCGTCCACCGTGAAGCCAAGGGCGGATTCGCTGAAAAGATTGAGGAACGCTTTACCCGGCGTCACGGAAAACACGAAATTCACCAGAGTGGGCAATTCATACTACCTTCCGTCAGATGTCAGGTATAAGCTCATGAGAAGGGTGAGGAACGCATGCGATTCCCGGGGTCTGACATTCGCCGTATGCAGGGAAGGGTTCGACCTCAACACGGCCACGTGCGACGGGAGTCACCTCATTTCAAGGGCAAAAAAATCCGAATAAAAAAGAAAAGTTTATAAATATCGAAATGGTTTTGTTATAGAGGGGAAAGGGAAACGGAATGGGAAGACCGCCAAATTAGCCATGCCTCCGCTAAAATTCAATTTTTATCTGGTCTTCCCGCCCATTTTTATCCGTGAATCCATGGCAATATATAATACTTGCTTTTTTTATGCCATGTAATGTTTTTATATCCCCACAGCATTTGTTAAACGGTAAAAATGAAAACATTTCTATCTGTGCTGTTCAGCAGTGAAGGGGCATCCCCATCGGAGGTACGGGACCGTCTCATGCAGATTGGAATGAATGCAGTAAAGGGGAATTACGACTTCACCTATGAATGGGACAGAGAACCCGATATAGAAATGCTTCTCATGCTGGCAAACAAGATACACACTGCATTGAAGGGAATGAATGTGATGTTTTCAATAGAAACTATTTGACCATTGACTTTTTGATTACACCCATGAGGGTGTGATACTCCCACTTGGAAAGCATCGCCCTGCCCATTATGCGGCGAAACATTATTTTCGTGTTCTCCTTCTTGTATTCAGGATAGTTTATGCTGTCCAGCAGTTTATCGAAATACTCGTAAAGTTTTTCCTTCTCCGCGCCGTCGGCAAGGCGGGGTTGTTTTGGCGTTCTTATGCTGGAAAAAAGCTCGTACAGAACGACACCGACGGCATGCGACAAATTCATGCTCGGATAACCCTCGGATGTCGGTATTCTGAGCATCACATCGCAATCCATGAGTTCCTCGTTGAGTAACCCGTAATCTTCCCTCCCGAATGCTATGCCCACCATACCATCCATCTCATATACATCCGAGGAAAAATCGCCGAGCATTACTGCATTTCTGAGATGCCTTTTGTCGTTCTTGCTTTCTATGGATGAGGTGCCGACCATGTAGTCCACATGGCCCAGTGCATCCCTGAAATTATCGAGAATGACTGCATTGTCAAGTATGTCCTGCGCATGAACGGCCATCTTCCTGCATTCATCGCTGTCGATTGGCAATGTACTGGAAACAATTATCAATTCACTGAATCCGAAATTTGCCATGACCCTTGCAACCGAACCCACATTGCCGGGGTACTTCGGCTCTACAAGTATAACCTTGAATTCCGGCATGTCTAAAGAC
>CAZOAF010000094.1:0-4564 GCA_964577775.1 uncultured Thermoplasmatales archaeon
AACCTCGGAAAAAGAAGTTTGGGGTGCAGACCTTTTTAAAGGGTTGCAAAGAAAGCGTTTCGTCGGAAAGAAACTAAAATATTGGGTTTTTCCGTCAACTCTTTAAAATTCGAGGATTAAATTTTCTTTTTGGGGTGAAGCACTTTTTCTTTTTTTAAAAGAAAAAGGGTTCTGGAAATTTTTTCCAAACATTTTTGTATTGGCATCCAATCATGGAATGTGCTGTCAAATCTGCTGGAAGCGGCGTTTCTCATATTATTGCCCCTGGTTTTGATTTCCGGACTCGTGATAGCATATGCAAGGCGAAGGGGATTGTTCTTCAACATAGGCTTTTCCCAGAGAGAGATGGGACTGATAGCCATAGGTCCCTTTGCGGCAATGATGTTCGACATGCCCGTTTTCATATACAAGGATTACTTTCTTGCCTTCAATATAGGCGGTGCCATCGTTCCGATTGTCCTCTCCCTCCATCTGATATACAAGAAGGGAATCAGCATATCAAAAACGGTGGCGGGCACTGCGGTTGTTGCCGCCGCGGCATTCATGATAACAAGGGTTACCGACATGGGGGTTGTTTCATTCTTCCCCTTCTATCTCATACCCTCCGTGCTTTCTGTACTCATTGCATTCCTTGTTTTCTCAAACCATTCCGAGAAGACCCCGGGCTACGGCTACGCGATATCCACGCTGGGCGTTCTGATAGGCGGGGATTTCTTCCACCTTCCCGAGATATTCAGCAAGCCGTTCATGGGTTCCGTGGGCGGGGCGGGGCTTTACGACATGGTTTACATTGCAGGTCTTCTCACCATATGTCTCATACTGCCGTTCATGGGCAGGGATGTGAAGAATTCCCGCATTCCGGCAGACACTCCTTCCGCTCTGCTGGGAATGGCATCTGCAACCGACGATTACGAGAAGGCGGTGAAATATGCCGTCAGGGCTGTGGAAATGAAATTGTCCGAATTTCCGGCCGGGAACGGGGCGGGGGGCGGCGACCTGCTGCTTGCCGTGGTTGGCAGCGATGCGTATCACGACTACATGCTGATGAAAAGGAAGAATAATTTTTCCAGGGAAGAGGCGGAGAAGGCCGTCATCACCGCAGGGCTCATAATAGATGCTCTCGAGAAGAAGGAGGCGAGATTATATGCGTCGGCCATCAGAAGGACAGCGGCATTTCTGATTGACTTTGCGCTACTTGCTCCCTTTTCCGTGTTTTTCGCTGTTTTTTCAGACATGAAGTTCCTGTTCATATTCCTTATTTTTCTGTTCTCCCTTCAGTTCCTTTACTTCACCGTACTGGAATATCTCTACGGATCCACCGTTGGAAAGGCGTTCATGCACATAGCCGTGAAATCGGAAAACATGAAAAAACTCGATTTCATCTCATCGTTCACACGAAACATAATACGCTTTTTCGACATGCTTCTGGGCTTCTATCTCGTCAGTTTCCTGCTCATAATTCTGTCACCGAGGAAGCAGCGTCTGGGCGACATAATCGCCGGCAGCGTTGTAGTAAAGAATATGTAGCGGAAAAGGATATATGTACATGGAGTGGGTGACAGCAGCCGAGGCGATATGGTTCATTCTTCCTGCGTACATTGCAAATTCGTCCGCGGTCATCGTCGGCGGCGGCACACCGGTCGACTTCGGGAAAAGTTTTCGCAGAATCAGGATATTCGGCGACGGAAAAACATGGAGGGGCTTCCTGGGAGGGATATTTGCGGGCACGGCCGCAGGAATCATCATGAATGCCGTCGCTCCCGAAACTTTCGGAGATGGTATTGCCTCGCTGGTAATCCTTCTTTCACTCACATCTGGTGCACTTCTCGGGGATCTGACAGAGAGTTTTTTCAAGCGGCGAATAGGGAAGGACAGGGGCGATAAATGGCTCATTGCAGACCAGATTGACTTCCTGCTGGGTGCTCTTTTTCTCTCGTTTCTTGCATGCACCGCACTTGCCGCACTGGGTTTGACCTCCGGCAACTGGTTTTTGTCATCCTTTTCCGTATGGCACATCGCCTTCCTTCTGGTTTTCACACCCCTGATACATTATGCCACAAATGCGGTCGGTTACCTCGCAGGGCTGAAGGAGGTTCCGTGGTGATGCCATGTCGGAGGAATACATAAACGAGGAACTCAAAAAATGGATCGAGGAGCACAGGGATATGGAGATGGCAGAGCCGGAGGAGGCAGAGGAGGAAATCACGGGAAAATGCGAGATATGCGGGGCGAGGGATGCAAAATACAGATGTTTGAGATGCGGCAGAGTTGTCTGTGCTTCGTGTTACTGGGTGATGTTCGGGGTTTGCAAGGAGTGCGTGTCCGAGGATATGGTAAAAAAGTTGAAGGGCGAGAAGGACTTTGGTATAGAGAAGGTAAAGTGAACCACCAATAAAATTTTAATGCGCCGGAGCAATACATTTCCATGAAATCTCCTTTGCATGAATTGCATGAAGAACTCGGGGCGACATTCACAACCTTTTCCGGCTACGAGATGCCGCTGAAATACACGTCCATACAGGACGAGCACATCAACGTCAGGAAGAATGTAGGCATATTCGACGTATCCCATATGGGAAATCTGTTTGTCAGAGGTAAAGATGCAGGGAAATTCATCAGCAAAATGACCGCGACAGATGCAGGAAAGATAGACGTGGGCATGGGTGCGTATACCGTGGTATTGAGGGATGACGGCACCATAATAGACGACGAGGTATTCCTTCATATCAATGATGATGAGTATATGTTCATTCCAAATGCAGGAAGGAGCGGGGATGTGGAGAAATGGTTTGTCGAGCATGCGGATGGTATGGATGTCGAGGTGGAGGACGTTTCCCGGAAATTCGTTATAATTGCCGTGCAGGGCCCCCTTTCCGGAGACCTGCTGAGGGAGGTTGTGGATTTCGATCTGGATGCGCTGGGGTTCTTTGCGTGCAGCGAACTGAAGTCGGAAGAGGGGCGTTTCATCGTCTCGAGAACAGGATATACGGGCGAGAAGGGATACGAATTTTACGTGACACCCACCGGTGAGGGAGAAAGGGTATTCCGTGAAATTCTGGAGAAGGGAGAAAGATACGGCATAAAGGCGGTTGGTCTGGGGGCGAGAGACACCCTCCGGCTGGAAAAGGGATTTGCACTTGCCGGCAACGAGTTTGCAGGCAGCAGGACACCGCTCGAGGCAGGACTCGGCTGGCTCATAAACTGGGAGCATGACTTCATAGGAAAGGAAGCACTGCTCCGGCAGAAGGAGGGAGATTACGACCGCCTGGTATTTCTTGAGTGCATGGAGAGAGGCATACCCAGACACGGACATACCGTTGAGAAGGGCGGGACGGAGGTTGGGATTGTAACATCCGGCACCTTTTCCCCGTGTCTCAAAAGAGGTATAGCAATGGCATATGTCAGACCAGAATACAGAAATGAGGATGAATTCGATATCGTATCTAACGGCAGGAAAATAGGGACGAAGAGGGTGAAACCACCCTTCGTGAAAAAGGGGGAATGCTGATGGATGGCGTGAAGAAGCAGTTCATAGATGAACTGGAAGAGGGGGATGCCGTAAACAGCATGTTTGCCGTGAAATTCAAGAAGCCGCCGCGAAAGTACAAGAGCAGGAGCAAGGGCGGGGAATGGTTCGAAGTCCGCCTTACCGACAAGACGGGCGAAATCACTGCAAAATACTGGGGTGACGACAAGATTTACACGAACAAAATTTACAGAAGTTTTGACAAGGGTGACGTGATATATCTCAGGGGGCGGGTGGTGGCATACGGCGAGGGGCTGGAGATATCCATGGAAAAAGAGGGGTTAAGGAAATGCCTGCCAGAGGAATACGACACTTCGGACTTTGTTGAGATATGCAGCAAGGACATCGACGAGATGATGTCTCAGTTGATGGATATCATCAGAAGTACGGAAGAACCATACAGGAGCCTTCTTCTCTCGTTATTCGGCGACGAAGATTTTGCGGAAAAATTCAAGAAATCGCCCGCCGCCATGCACCGCCACCACAGTTATATCGGCGGGTTGCTGGAGCATACGCTGAATGTTGTCCGAATATGCCAGCGTGTGCACGAACTCCATCCGGAACTTGATTACAGCCTCATGGTTTCAGGTGCAATGATTCACGACATAGGCAAAATAAGAGAATTCGACGTCGGCACAACCATAGAGATGTCGGAGGAGGGAATGCTGCTCGGGCACATAACCATAGGCGTGCAGATGCTTCTGGAGAGAATCGCACGAACGGAAGATTTTCCTGAGAGGATCAAACTCAAACTCGTGCACATCATATTAAGTCACCATGGCAAGAACGAATATGGCTCCCCGAAGATACCCCAGTTCCCGGAGGCGCACGTCGTGTATTTTGCAGATGACCTGGATGCCAAGGTTGACTACACCATCAATTTGAAAGAAAGGGCGGAAACGGAAGACCTGTGGATATGGAAAAAGGATGTGGGACACATATACCTGAAATAAAGTTGTTGAGTACGAATATTTTTTCGCTTTTTTATGACAGGCGCACCCGCTAAAGCGGGTGCAACAACACCTGTCCAGAGCGCGA
>CAZOAF010000095.1:0-4481 GCA_964577775.1 uncultured Thermoplasmatales archaeon
GGTGACCGCTCGGTTAACAGCCGAGTGCTCCACCAGACTGAGCTACGCCGGCACGGGCATTTAAGGCAATATAAATCGGTATATAAAAATTAGGTTGGCGGTGTACGGCCGAATAAAAATGAGAAATCTTATAATTGGGAGGGCATTTCGATGGTATGCGGGAATACTCAATAAAGAAGGGACATAAACCGGACCTGGATGCCATATTGAAGAAGTATTTCGGAGTTGAGGGAGACATCGAGAAGGGGCTGGATTTTGTTGCGGATGGCATCGGTGAGGTACATTTTAAGAAGGAAAAGAACGCAGTTCTGATTGAAACCAGGCCCATACCGGGTATGCTGGGCGGAGCAGATATCATTAAAAAATGGAACGATTTTCTTTTCGATGTGACCGGGCGTACGGTCAAGGAGAGAAAAAAACTGCTGGAAAAGGAAGCGAAGAAATAATCGTATCTCCCTTTTTGTAATTCAGATTTCAGAGGGGCTCCCTCTCCACCTCTAACCTGTCTGCCGTCGGGTATTCCTCCACGATGTAGCACTTGTAGGGTAACCGGTCAGATATCTCTTCCAGTATGAACGGGGACGTCTCTATCCTGCCTTTCCCGTCGTCCCATCCCATCATTGCAGGTTCTATGGAAAACCCCCTTGTTATCTCGTCGATTTTATTCCGTTCTGCAAGAATTATACCCTTGAGAAGCGTTCCGTCCTCTGTAATCACGTCGTAGGGTTTTGCGACATTTCTCGCCCGCCTCATTATCCTCCTCCTCAGCTGTATGCCGTCCTTGAAGGATGACGAGCAGTAATGGATATTCAATTCCAGATTCCAGTCAAGCATTTCGTATGCCAGTTCCTCGCTTCCCTTAACCGCATTTGATACGTCACTTTTAACCTCGTATCCGTACCTCTCCATGCCTTCAAAATTTGTCTCGGAAAACTCGAGTTCATTCAGATTTGCAAAATCAATGTCGTATGTCGCTGCAGTTTCTAGCAAGTGTTTTGTTTTGTCTTTGAGATGGGGGATGAGGGGGATTTCCAGCCCCGCATCGATGGGTAAATCCGAAACAACCTCTTCGAGTGCCGTCTTTTCTATCCTGTCCCACAAAACTGCGGGCGGATGAAATCGTATCTCGTCCAGTCCCGCCTCCGCGAGCATATCCACCTTTTTCCTGTCCATTATCGAGGTGTAGAGATGGATGTGGTGATTATTTCCGAAATAATCCTTGAGCATTCTTATCATCCTTTCCGTTCTTTCAACGACCTCCAGCGGGTCGCCGCCCGTTATGCCCGTGCCCTCCGCATCTATCAGTTCTCCTTCTTCCAGAATATCGTTCTCGTCTTTCACCAGCAGTTCGTTCGCATATATTACATCCCTGTTCTTCTTCTTTTCCGAGAGGGGGCAGTAGAAACAGTTTGAACGGCACAACCCCGTTACCAGGAGTACCATCTTCGAACCTTCCTCGCAGTATTTGCACCCGTCCGGAAGTTTTCCGGTGTGGAACGAATTCATAGGCATTTCTTCCATCTTTTCATGACTGAAATTCATTTTCCTTATATACACATTCCGTGTTTTACACAATAATAAAATTTTTTCAGTTGAATGTAAAAAAGGCATGTTTTTTCAAAAAATTGCATTTTATTGTTATATTGCCGCATGATATTTAATCCAGATGGAAAATTTTTTAATTCCGGAGGGTGTTTCCCCTTCGTGAAAAGCAGATTTACCGAAAACGAAAAACTGGTGCTTTACGGATTGGTGAGATACCCGAATGCAAAGGACAGGGAGCTGGCGGAAAAACTGGGACTGAAGCATTCCACGGTGATTTCCATAAGAAGGCGATTGAGGGAGCACGACTATTTCAGAACCATACGGCTTCCTATGCTCCAGGACTTCGGATGCGAGATTATGGCAGTTGCATATACCAATTTCAATCCTGTCATACCGTTGCAGAAGAGGATTGAGATAACGGAGAACCGCATAGAGGTATCCGAGGAAATGTTCTTTTCACTGGGTGAATTCGAGAAGGGTTTTTCGCTCAGTTTATCGAGGGACTATACAAGTATCGGTAAAATAAACGATGTTCGTACCGAGACTTTCGGAAAACTCGGGTTGCTCGAGAAAGAGTATCCGACCGAGGTGATATTTCCGTTCGATATAAGCAAGGTATATCGGTTTTTCTGTTACACACCACTTATAGAAAAGTATTTCGATATAGGGGGTGGCAACGGGGAATGCCGCCTGGAGAAAAGCAGGGAGATAAGTTTGTCCGAAAACGAGAAAATTGTATTCTACGGGCTGGTAAAATATCCGGAGCACTCGGACAAAAAGATAGGGGAATTATTGAACGTATCAAGGCATACCGTATCGAGGATGAGAAAAAAGTTTGAGGAGGGGGGTTACCTGAGACAGGTGAGGATACCCAATCTCGGCAAGATGGGATTTGACATTCTTGCGTTTTACCACATAAGGTACGACCCCTCCAATCCGCCTGTATTTGAAAGAGATGAGGTAAGGTCTTTGCTGAATGACAGCATAATATTCATGGCAACCAGAAAATTCGAGGCAGTTCTTATAGGAGTATATCCTGGCTACGACGAATACAAAGCAGACAAGGTGAGGATAATGCAGCTTTTGAAGGCAAAAAAGTGGATAGCCAGAGACCCCGTGATAAGAACATACGGTCTTAGCAAGTCAATAATAATAAAGAATTTTGATTTCTCCCCCATCACGAAGAAAACATTCGAATTGAAGTTATCAGAATATTAATAAATATTGATAGACGATACTGTTCCATTGCGGGGGTACCCGAGCGGTTAAAGGGGCAGGGCTTAGGACCCTGTGGTGCAGGCCTTCGAGCGTTCGAATCGCTCCCCCCGCATTGTTTTGTGTGATGGTGGGAGAAATATTAAAATTGCAAGGCGAGTTCACATTGTATGAAAGTGTATGTCGTCGACAACGGCGGGCAGTGGACGCACAGGGAGTGGAGAACCCTGCGGTATCTTGATGCAGGTGCGGAAATCGTGCCCAATATCACGCCGTTCGAGGATATATCTGATGCAGACGGCATAGTCCTTTCAGGGGGAGCGCCCCGTATCGGCCTTTCCGGCGATTTGGGGAACTGCGGCGAGTACCTGGAAAAGGCGGAATGCCCCATTCTCGGTATATGCGCAGGTCATCAATTCATGGCCAGGTATTTTGGCGGGGAGTGCGAACCGGCGAAAATCCCGGAATTCGGACGGGTGGAGATATCCATAACGGAGAGGAATGATTTGTTCGCTGCCCTGCCCAAGAAGATGGTTGTCTGGGAGTCCCATAACGATGAGGTGACATTATTGCCGGATGATTTCATCCTTCTTGCTTCATCGGAAAATTGCAGGGTGCAGGCCATGAAACACAGGGAAAAGCCATTTTACGGTCTCCAGTTTCATCCCGAGGTGGAGCATACGGAATATGGTGCACAGATATTTCATAACTTCCTTGAGGAATGCAGATGATTCGCGCATACTACCCGAAGCCCCTTTTTCCGCCTGTATCGCTTTCAGATGGATGCATGCTCATGTGCAAGCACTGCATGGGACGGTATCTGGATGGTATGGTGAAGATAACAGAACCGGAAAAACTGGTGGAATTCTGCAAAGGCCTGGAGGAAAGGGGTGGAAAAGGAATACTTGTCAGCGGAGGCAGCGATGCGGACGGGCGGATTATCGGACTTGAAAAATCAGTGGATGCACTTAAAAAAATCAGAAAGGAGACCGACCTTGTTGTTGCAGTTCATGCAGGATATGTGGATAGGGCAACAGCCGAAGAACTTGCAGATGCCTGTGACATAGCATTTGTTGACATGGTTGGCAGCGATGAGACGGCACGGCAGGTCATAGGGATTGGCATAAGCAAATACACGGAAACTCTCAGTAATCTGATATCCGGGGGCATTCCGACCACGCCCCACATAACCATTGGGCTTCATTACGGACGGATTGAGGGGGAGTACAGCGTTCTTGAATCATTGCGGGATTTTCCTGTCAAAAAAATCGTGCTGAATGTTATAGTTCCCACAAGAGGCACCTATTTTGAAGGTATAGATATCCCCGATATGGGCGAAATAGAGGACATAATAAAGAAGGCAAGGGGCACGGGGGCGGAGGTGGCGCTGGGCTGCATGCGCCCGCGCAGAATGAGAGAAATCGAGAGAATTGCAATTGATAACGGGGTGCGGGACCTTGCCGTACTGTCCGGGAAATCCATCTCATATGCCCAAGAAAATGGGCATTCCGTCGAAAAGGTGCAGGCGTGCTGCGGGCTGAGTGATGAACTGATAAAAAAAGTTTTGGAATGAAAGCAGATGCCTGATGTAAAACCATGTTAAAATTATTTATACCAAAACCGTATTTAAATGCATGAACAAGATAGCCGTACCGCTGGTAGTTCTGGTATTTCTTTTCAGCAGTGCTTTTGCAGGAGTTGTGAACAACATAAATCCTGCA
>CAZOAF010000096.1:0-4416 GCA_964577775.1 uncultured Thermoplasmatales archaeon
CTTTTCCTTTCTTTCTTAATATTTTTGAAAACTTCTTTTTGAATTTTTTATTAATCTTTTCGATGTTATTGTACTCAAAACGTATTAGCCCTATTACAGTATCATCCGGGGGAGGTACCCTGCTTAAATCCATTGCAAATATGTAAGGGTCTTCCACAGTAGTGAAATGAATTTTATAATAAAGGTCTTTTCATCTGTGTTTCATACTATCCCTGCCAGTTTGCCGGCTTGACATCTGTCTTTTGAAAATCGATTGATTTTTATATCATATTCCATTGTAAAGCATAAATGGCAGAGTTGCCTGAGATAGTGCTTGACAGCCTGGACGAGGTCATCCATGTCGTGGATGAAAGCATGAGAATTTTATTCATCAACAAAGCCATTGAACGTTTATCCAGGGAGGAGGTGAAGGTGGATGATGCTGTCGGCAAAAGTCTGTATGAGGTTTTTCCGTTTCTGAAAGAGAACGGGGTGGACAAACAGTACGAAAAGGTTTTCTCCACGGGCAGGCGATTCAGAACGGAGGAGGTGAACGATTACTACAGGGAAAAAATATACACGATTACCACCAAAATACCCATCAAAGACAAACACGGGAAAACCCGGCAGGTGATAACCATAATGAGGGATGTGACGGATTTGAAGAAAACAGAGGAGTCATTGAGGCAGATGGCCGAAAAATACAGCACGATCGTTGAGCTGGCTCATGAGGGGATATGCATAGATGATGAAAATGAAAAAATGACATTCGTCAATGATGCCTTCGCCCGCATACTTGGTTACGAGAACAAGGATGATTTGATAGGGAAAACACTGTTTGATTTTGTCGATGATGAGGGGAAGAAAATTCTGAGCAAGGAGATAGATTCGAGAAGAAGAAACAAACCGGGAAGATATGAATTGAAGGTATACACCAGGGATGGTAAGCCAAAGGATATTCTGGTCTCGGCCACTCCCCTGATCATAAACGGGGCGTATGCCGGAAACATAAGTGTAAACCTTGACATAACGGAATTGAAGAAAGCGGAAAATGAGATGAGAAGGGCACTGGAGGAGGAGAGAAAATTCAAGGCTGATACTTCCCACTATTTTTTCAATCCGCTGTGCATCGCAAAAGGATATCTCGAGCTGGCAATGAAGGAAGAGAGAGATGACAGACAGCGTGAGAAATTAAAAGCCATACTCAACGCGGTGGAAAGGGTGGAGAATGTTGTGAAAAATGTGGTTATGAAGGGAGAGGTTCGTGAGTGACAGGATGCTGACGGCGATTTTCCTAACATGCCGTCCCACCCCCACCATGCAACCTATTTATACCCCCTTTCCACTTATCCTTCATGCCCCAGTGTGCCTTCTGTCTGAACTTCAATGGCACCAACTGCACCAACCCCAAGGGTGTAATGTACGGCAAGAAAATCGAACACCCTTACAGGAGAATAAACTGCCCCGAATACTTCGAGGATGCATTTGCAATGGCAATGACCCCTGCATTTGATGATGACTTCTTCAACGTGCTGTAAGCCTTACTCATGCAAAAATTATCCTGTCTTTCTCCCCCATCTCCGCTATTTTACTGGCCAGCTCGAAATCAAATTTCAGTATCAGTTTGACAATCTCATTTTTGGTATTGAGTTTATACATCCTGGATTTTCCAACCTCCCTTGTTTCCACTATCAGTTGTTTTTTCATCAAATCAGGAATGACTTTGTAAAGAGTCGGCCTGCTGACCTCCGCATATTCTGCAATATCACTGATGCTGTAATCGTAGTCCGGATGGTCTCCCAGAAAATCCAAGATTTTTGCTTGGGGGCTTGCGCCAAATATCGCTTTAAACATGTGAATGATGTATATCCCGAGCAATATATAAATTTTTTTACAAATATGTAATTTATTTTTACAATAAATTTAAATATTTTTTTACGGAATGTTTTTCGTGGAGTTTGGGAAAATACAGGTATAGATATCCTATACAAGCTATGGAGAAACAAGTGTTTTGGAAAGGGACATATGCTTATTGATAATGTGCTAAGGGGCTTTCCGAAGGATAAAAAAGACAAATTCGGGGAGGCTGTGGACGGTTTGATAAAAACAGGTTATCTAATACAAAAGACAACAAAACACGGATATGCTGTTTATATCGACCCAAAATTACGTGTCGAAATTCGCAAGATACTGGAGAAACATTATGATTTCCTGTAAAAAGGTTTATCCTACAACCACTCCTCGTCGCTCATTTTGTAGGAAACGAGTTCATCGGGATTGAACCATATCGATATTTCATGCTCTGCCGTTTCCGGGGAGTCGCTCGCATGGACGATGTTCTTTCTTATGCTCTGTGCGTAATCGCCGCGTATCGTGCCTGCCATCGCCTCATTGGGGTCGGTGTTACCCACCATCCTCCTCACCCTCTCAACAACATTGTTTCCCTCGAAAACTAACGCAAGAACCGGACCGGACGTTATGTGCCCCATAAGCCCATCATAAAAATCCTTTCCCTTGTGGACAGCGTAGTGCTTCTCCGCCAGTTCTTCAGGCACCATCATGAACTTCGCCGCAACTATTTTCAACCCCTCCTTCTCGAACCTTCTGATAACTTCCCCCACCAGCCGCCTCTGCACGCCGTCGGGCTTTATCATGACAAAAGTTCTTTCCGCCATCTTACCTGCTGAAACGCTTGGTCCAGCGAACCTTTCTCGGTTCCCTTCCCAGTTTCAGAAAATTCTTCCTGCACTTGCTGGAGCAGAAGTAATGGACGGTACCGTCCTTCCTGGCGTACATGGAACCCGTACCGGGCTCGATTTCCTCACCACAGAAAGTGCATACTCTTTTTACTACCATGTTATTTCACTGACAATTTTCTGGCTTCCCTTTCGGCTTCCCTGAGCATGAGAATATCCCCCAGGCGTATGGGCCCCATGACGTTTCTGGTCAGAACGCGGTTCTTCTCGCTTCCCTCCAGCACCTTGACCCTGACCTGCGTCACCTCTCCGCACATGCCCGACTTGCCTATAACCTCGACAACCTCTGCGGGGATGTTTTCCTCAGCCATGTTTATCCCTTAATCTCACTCACTTTTTTGGCGACTTCGTCCACTATTGCCTTTCCCTCGCCCTCGTTTGTTACGGCAACCGCTGCGGTCGGCACCTTCAGCCCCGCAGCCCTGCCCAGCTCTTCCTTCGAGGGAACGTAGGCATAAGGAACCTCCTTCTCGTCGCACAAAACCGGTATGTGGGCAAGTATTTCCTCCGGGCTGACGTCCTCCGCCATGACGACGAGTTTCGCCTGCTTTCTCTCGGCCTGCTTGGTCACCTCGTTCGTTCCCTTGCTCACCTTGCCCGTGTCCCTTGCCTTCTCCACCGCTTCATACACCTTGCTTACCAGTTCTTCTGGCATCTCGAATTTTACATACATTGGCATTTTATCGCCTCCTTCTGGTTTTACCATCACTATTCATAGGCGAAATCGGAATATCAACGCTATATATAAGGATGGTGGTTGAACCTTTCAGCAGGGATATGCTCAGGATATATATAATATGATTCCGATACATTTTCATGAATATGCGCGCAACGCTCATCATTGTTGTTGCCACCATGCTGGTGCTGCCCGTATCGGCATCGTTTCCCGCCCCCCGCTCCGGTTTCTCCATCAACATCGACTGCAGTGCGACAGACGGCATCATAACACCGTACGCCGAGATCAACTCCGGACCGCTGCCCATCCACTCCGTGAATGGCGACGACATCACCCGCGAGTACAGAGAGGTGGGCATGGAATTCGTGCGGACTCACGACTTCTACGGACCCACGGACATGAGCACCATATTTCCCGACTGGAATGCCGACCCGTCGGACGGGAACAGCTACAACTTCACGTCGAGCGATTATTACATCAACGGCATCATCGATGCGGGCTGCCGTGTTTTCTACCGTCTGGGCGAGAGCGCGAGCGACAACAACAGCCTGCGGCAGCCGCCGCGGGACTTCGGCAAATGGGCGGAGATATGCAGGCATATTGTCATGCATTACAATGACGGATGGAATAACGGCTACCATTACAACATCACCTACTGGGAGATATGGAACGAGCCTGACTTGAGCGGTTTCTGGAACGGCACGGCAGAGCAGTACTATGAGCTGTACGGGGAAACATCCAGAACGCTGAAGGAATACAACCCCTCGCTGAAAGTAGGAGGGCCGTGCACCTCATCGGTGGGCAATGCCAGCTACACCACAGGATTTCTGGATTACGTGGCAGAGAACGGTTTGCCGCTGGACTTCTTCTCGTGGCACATGTATGCCGACAGCCCGAACGAGCTGTACGAGGCATCGCGTGCGGTCCGCAGAATGCTTGATGACCACGGTTTCACGGAATGCGAGAATATCAACACGGAATGGAATATCAACATACTCTCGCCCC
>CAZOAF010000097.1:0-4384 GCA_964577775.1 uncultured Thermoplasmatales archaeon
CTATGTCGACCGTTCTGCCGCACCTTCCGCACTTATACGAGGTCATTGTTTCCCCCTGCTATAATGCCTCTGATTGTCTTCTTGACTTCAGTTCCAGCATCAGTCTGGGGAACGTATGCTCCGCCCGCGAATTTGGCGCCGCACTTGCGACACACCCATATGCCCGTGCTCTCCCTTTTCAATTTGAGCTGGCCGCAACTGGGGCATTTGTGATACCCCCTCTGTTTCTCCTCTATCTTCCTGTACTTGTTCTTGGCTTTGACCCCGTATCGGGCTCCGAACTTTCCGGTAACTCCAACCTTTTTCGTCCTCTTCGTCATTCTAATCCTCCAACAGTACCTTTCTTATGTCCTTCGATATTACACGTGCGGTATTTATATTCTTTTTTATCTCTTCCACGGTGAAGCTTCCGCTCAACCCCTTCTGCATCGCCCTTATATCGCCGTTTTTGTCGATTGCAACGGTATACCTCGCCTCAGCCGCCTCGTCCTCATCCAGCGACGGGTCAACAGCTATCACACCGTTGTACTTCACGAAGGTGCAGCTTATCGGCGGGTCGCCGACAGGCATGGGAACATCCTCTCCCATTTCGAAACGTCCGTTCGGCACCTTTGCACTCAGAAGCGCCGCAGATGCCGCAAGAGAGCATGCATCGAACAGATTGCCATCGTAGTCCAGAACGTGTATGTCAATAAATACAATCCATACCTTCTCCCCGGACTCTATGCAGAGCTTTTCAAGGTCTATGAACTTGGACTCCCTTATGCCACGGTCAACAACGCGAGAAAGTTCGATGGCATTGGCACGGGGCGGTCCTGACTCGAAGTCAGGTGATGCGAGAGGTATGAGTTCGACGGCTGTGCTCATTGCGCCCTGCTCCGGCGTATCCGGATAGGGCTCCCCTATGTCCATCTTTATTCCGGCAAGAACAGTCGTATTTCCTATGCTTACCTTGGCAGAGCCCTCGGCCATGTTTATCACGCCGCGCTCTATCTTTATCGGGCGGTACTCGTCAAAAGCGCGCCCGTCCGGTCTCTTCCCGTCCTTGGCAAGCCGGTAAAGGTAGTCCCTCTTAACAGATGATATTCCCATTTTATTCCTCCTCGAACGTTTTATATTTCTTGAGCAGAGCTTCCTTCTGCAGTTTCGATACCGTCCTGCACCCCTTGAGCGCAAGATCCAGAGCCTCGTCGAACTCGGAAGGCGTCATATGCCCGTCCATCTGGAGCAGCAGTATATCCTCGTTTCTGGGGGCTATTGCAACAGGCAGGTCAGCATCTCCCTTCTTGTCCTCCTCACCCACCAGATCAAGCACAACCACCCCGTCAACCTTCCCGGCCGCACATGCAACGGGTATGTCGCGCATGGGAATGCCCGCGTCTGCAAGCGCAACCGCCGCGGCGGTTATGCCAGCGCATCGGGTGCCTGCCTCCGCGTCCAGAACCTCTATGCACACATCTATCATGGCCCTCGGAAACATCTCTGTAAGTATGACATTTTCAAGCGCCTCGGATGTGATTTTCGATATCTCCTGGCTTCTTCTGTCCGGACCCGGCCTCTTTCTGTCCTCAACGCTGAAGGACGCCATGTTGTATCTGGCGTTCACGACAGCCTTGGTGGAATCCTGTATGTGGCGGGGAAGTGCCTCTTTAGGCCCGTACACCGCTGCCACCACCTTGTTTCCGCCCCACTCGAGATAACACGAGCCGTCTGCCCTGTAAAGGGGGCCTGCTTCTATTTTTATCGGTCTCAACTCATCCGGTGCACGACCGTCCAATCTTTTTCCGTCTTTTATCAAATCCATTTAATCACTCTCACTTTTGCTTTTCAAAAATTTGGATATTCTGTCGGTAAGCCCCGAACGGTGGGCTTCCTTCTCTATTATCTTTATCGCCTCCACGAGTGTCGCCACCTGGTTGTCCTTTCCCTTTATCCATATCCTTCCGTTCTGCCCTATGAATATCCAGCATCCCGTGCCCTCCCTGAGGAGGGACACCATGGAACCGCTCTTTCCTATAACTCTCGGAACTTTTGAGGGCTGTATCTCAACTATTATGCCCTCGTCAACCTTCCTGCAGTGCTTGTCCCTCATGGATATATCTATGTTCTTTGCCTCGTTTATGAACAGCACATTTGCCACTATGACGTCGCCCGTCTTCAGAAAACGGGATGTTTCCCCGAATTCCACCCTCCACGGAACCTCCTCAACCCGCAGCATTGCAGGATACGGAGCACCTATGTCCACCATCCAGCTCATCTTCGATGCTTCCTCCACCACACCGATGATGGCGTCTCCGACGACAGGGTCATAAACACCGGAAAGCGGGATGACATTTATGTATCCAGATCGCTCCTCCACTATCCCCAGGCGCGAGGAGTATATGTTATCTCCTTCCCTGAATGTTCCCCTTCCCTGCTTGCCGCCGTCCGTTTTTCCCAACAAAGTTCCCGGTATAACTATTTTTCTTTCCATCATATCTCCTTAAAATTATTTAACGATATTAGCTTCAACATCTCCCTTGGTGATGTCATTGAGTTTGTCATAAAATTCGGTCTGCATGCCTGCCGGTATCTCTATCCTGCACTTCCACGAGCCGTCGGAAAGCCATTCCTCCTTCAATATGTTCCCGAACGCTTTCACCTCACCGTACGCCTTGCCAGCATATTTGCCAGGTATCTTGACATCTATTTCAACGTTTTCTATTGATATGGGGATTATGTGGCGTATTGCGGCGATTATGTCCTTCACCTGAATGTCCACGGGTTTGAACGGGTCTATGTGAACTCCCGCCTCCTCTATGGCAAGTTCTAGTCTCTCCTTCGGGTGGGGAAGTTTTGTCTGGGGGTTCATCGAATTTCTTGCTATCGTGTCGAGTATCTTCTTCTTCTTTCTCTCCTGCATTTCCCTTCTCTGCTTTGTCGTGAGCTGTATTTTCCCCTCCTTGACTATGGTTTTCGCTATCTCGCCTATGTCCGTCGTGCCGAAAATCTCATTTAGCGATTCCTCCGATGCCTTTATTCCCTTGCCTGCATCCTTGAATACCATGTCGGAGGCAAGATTCTCGACCAGATTCACATCCTTCCCGTCGAGAAATTCCTCCGCTACCTCGGGGTCAACAAGTATTTCGAAATGCATTCCTTTCTTTTCATATCGTGCGATTACCGCATCTTCCAGTGATACCATTTATTTACCAACCGCTTTATCGAAATATTTTCCACATTCCTTTTCATCCAGTATTCTGAAGTTCTCCTTCCCGGTAACTATGCCTATCTCTATTGCACTCTTCTCGAGGTTTTTCTCCGTCGCCTCGTAGAGTGCCTTTATTCCCATCACTATTGCCTCGTCCTTGCCCACCATCTTGTAATTCTTCTCCAGGAACTCGATGGCTGCATCCCGCCCGTTGCCCTCCGCCGTTGCCTTGTATTCCATCATCGCTCCCGATGGATCTGTAACGAAAAGACGGGGACCGTCGTCGTCCACGCCGCCTATGAGAAAAGCCGTGCCGAAGGGGCGAACGCCGCCGTACTGCGTGTACGTCTGCTTGAAATCGCATATCTTCTTCACGAGCGTCTTTATCTGGATTTTATTGTCGTATGTTATGCGATTTATCTGTGCCTCAACCCTCGCACGGTCGACCAGAACGCGGGCATCGGCCACAAGACCGGATGTCGCGCATCCCACGTGCTCGTCTATCGCGAATATCTTCTCTATGGAGGAGGGCTCTATGAGCCTCGAAGTTATCCTTCGGTCAACTATGAGAACAACCCCGTCCTTGAATTTCAGACCTACGGTGGTCGTCCCGCGCTTCACCGCTTCCCTTGCATATTCTACCTGGAATAACCTGCCGTCAGGCGAAAATACAGTAATAGCCCTATCATATGCCATTTGTGGTTTCATTTTTTATACACCCTTACAAGTTCCAAGTAATGACTCACCGAATATATAATTTGTGATGACTGGAAGTGGATGATTGCAATCCTGTCAAAACAGTGTTATGATTGTCTCAGCAGGAGCTGTGCTCGATTGCGTTGTTCGGGCAGGACGAGACGCATATGCAGCATTCGATGCAGTCATCGATTTTGGGTGCCACCGCCTTACCGTCAACCAGCTCGTAAACGTCCACGGGGCAATCCTCGACACACTTTGCACTGCCGTCGCATTTGTCGTAGTCTATCTTTATCGTTATATCTCCTGATGAAGATGTGAATTCTTTTATCATGAGGGGTGAATTAAACTTTCCTTTATAACTTTTATGATTAGAGAAATGAGTGAGAGACAATTCACTACTTCAAGGACGAAAACGATGTCTTATGTAGAATAAATGGAATCATGATACCAAAGATTTCCATGATGCTCTAATCTTTAATAGAGTTATAACTTTTG
>CAZOAF010000098.1:0-4374 GCA_964577775.1 uncultured Thermoplasmatales archaeon
ATCATAACTCCTATCGCTGCTTTTGCTTTGTATTTGCTCATTTTATTGCCTCCAATAGTAGAAATATGTTGTAAATATTTAAAATTAACTCCGTATATATATAATAAAAGTAAAAGCCGGGAAATATTTAAGTAACGATTTTTCATACTCCCCCCATGCACCAGAAATTGTTTACTCCGGGACCGAGTGAGGTAAGAACGGAAATTCTGCAGACGATGTCAACACCCCAGATACACCACCGCTCAAAGGAATTTTCGCAGTTGTACGCAGACCTCCAGCCGAAACTCCAGAAATTGCTTTATACACAGAATCCCGTGCTGCTATTCACATCCTCATCCACGGGGGCGATGGAATCTGCCGTTGTGAATGGCGTCAAGAAGAAATGTCTTAACCTGGTGAACGGTGCTTTTTCCAAGAGATGGCACAAGATAACCGAAATGAACGGCATTCCCTGCGACGCACTGAGCATCGAATGGGACAGGGCCATAAAGCCGGACATGGTGGACGAAAAACTCGGAACAGGCGAATATGATGCCGTAACACTCGTATTCAACGAAACATCCACCGGCATGATGAACCCTCTGGAGGAGATATCCGATGTTGTAAGGAATTACCCGGATGTTATGTTCTTTGTTGACGCGGTTTCGGGCATGGGGGGGGCCAAAATAGAGGTTGACAAACTTGGCATAGACATGTGCCTTGCAGGCGTGCAGAAATGCTTTGCCCTGCCTTCCGGCATCGCCGTTGCATCCGTGAGCGACAGACTGATGAAAAGGGCAGAGGAACTCAACAGAGGGTATTATTTCAACCTCCCGATGATGTACAAGTATCATCTCAAAAACCAGACAAGGGTAACGCCGGCGATATCCCAGATAATGGCCCTGAACGCCCAGATGGACTACATAATCAACAGAGAGGGGCTTGAGAACCGTTTTGCCAGACATGAGAAAATGGCAAGAATCGTGCAGGAATGGGCAAGGAAGTACTTCGATATTTACCCCGAAAAGGGTTATGAATCTAAAACCCTCACATGCGTGAAGAACACAAGAGGCATATCGGTGAAGGATCTGAATGACGAACTGGCAAAGTACTACATGCGCATCTCCAACGGATACGGGGATTTGAAGGAAAAGACATTCCGCATAGCCCACATGGGAGACCTGCAGGTTCAGGATATTTACGGACTGCTTGATGTCATAGGCGATATACTCAACCTTTAGATGTCAGAGGAAAAGAACGCTATACGCCGCAAGATACTGGATATCAGAAATTCCCTGCCCGCCATCGAGATTCTGAAGAAAAGCAACAGGGTTATAGAGAATTTGAGTTCCGTGGATGACTTTTCCGGGGCGGAAGTTATAATGACCTATATCTCTTTCGGAACCGAGGTCAACACCCACGGGCTCATACGCTCCCTGATTGGAAAAAAGACGGTTATCGTGCCCGTTGTTACTGACAAAGAGAGGGGAGAGATGATTCTGTCGGAACTGATGGACTGGAAGGAGCTGTCATCAGGTGCCTACGGGATACTCGAGCCAAGAGAGGTCAGGGAGCGAGACGCAGGCGAAGTGGATGTTTTCATAGTCCCCGGAATAGCATTCGATAAAAAGGGAAACCGAATAGGATACGGCGGGGGATATTATGACCGCCTGCTCAACAAAGTAAAGGGGAAAAAAGTAGGCATTGCATATGATTTTCAGATACTGGACAGCATACCTGCGGAGGGGCATGATGCCGGAGTGGACATGATTGTAACGGACAGAAACATCATACGTGCAGAATAAATTTTTCGATAACTGTACCAAACCCTTTATAAATAGCCATATGGTATAACTCCACCCTGAAAAATGTTTAAATACATGGATTCGATAAACAAAAAATTCGGAGTTGAAAAAATGATGAGAAAGACAATAATAAAGGTATGTGCTGCTGCAATCGTGATGACTTTTTTCCTTCCGGGCTTTCTGTCCGAAAGCGGAAGTGCGAAGGTTGTGCTGTCAGAGGGGGACATGAGCGCAAACGGTGTGGCTGTTGACAGCCAGGATAACGTAATAGTTACCGGACAGGTTTACGACAATGACAAGGGAAAGTGGATTATCCGAACCGAGAAATATGCAGGAAGCGACGGGCATCTTATCTGGAGCAAGGATTTCGACAAGTACAACTACAACATAGGAAAGGACGTTGCCGTTGATTCGAATGACAACATCATAGTTGCAGGCTCTGTGAACGAAACGGTAACGGACGGATTCAATTACTGTTTGATAAAATACAGCAAGGACGGTGACCAGTTATGGTACAAGACTTTTAACCGGAAATTTTACGATACCCCGTGGAGAGTTGTCGTGGACTCCTCGAATAACATATTTGTAACGGGAATGTCGCTCAAAATAGACCTCTCCGCAGGCGTTTCCGGCGATTACTGGACGGTAAAATGCGCCTCCAACGGCAACAAACTCAAGGAGAAGGTCTTCGACGAGAGCAATGCAGACCTTGCTTTCGGTATTGCCATCGACAGCAGTAACGATGTAATTGTAACAGGTTCATCAAACCATAATAGCCACCTTGCGTACTGCACGCTGAAGTACGACAGCAATCTGAATGACGTGTGGGGACCCACATACTACGGCTCCGGAAGCGAGAACAACAGCGGCTCGGGCGTGGCGGTCGACTCGAACGACAACATCATCGTAACAGGTGGCTCCGACAACGGCGGGAACAAGGATTATCTTACCGTGAAATATGACAGCAGCGGAAGTAAACTCAGGGAAAATACGTACGATTTTGGCGGTACGGATGATGCAATGGGCGTGGCGGTCGACAGCAGCGACAACATAATAGTTACGGGAACATCAACCAGTTCGGCAGGAGAACACTTCTGCACAGTGAAGTACAACAGCAATCTCGGATTTTTGTGGTCCAAAAAGGAAAGTAGTTTTGTCGGAGGGGCCAAAGATGTTGCCGTTGATTCGGACAACAACATCATCGTAACCGGCTACAACGCAAGCGGCGGCAGCCATTATTATACGATAAAGTACTCGCCGACCAAGCAGATAATATGGGCGGGCGGCGGCGGCTCGGGTCCCGCGGAGGCACCCTCCGCCGATTTTTCGTACACGCCTGCAAGTCCCACAAGGACGGATTTTGTTCACTTCTACGACAAATCCACGGGAGACGTAACATCCTGGAGCTGGAACTTCGGGGACGGGGTAACATCAACGGACAGCAACCCATCTCACAAATATTCCGGCACTGGAACGTTCACGGTAACACTCACGGTGAGCGGCCCCGCGGGAGATGACACAAAAACCAAGCAAATCACCGTATCAAACGCGGAACCGGTGGCATCATTTTCATACAGCCCGCCGAATCCCGTGGTGGGACAGACCGTTGCTTTTGATGCATCTGCTTCCTACGACCCCGACGGTAGCATATCCTCGTATTCGTGGAATTTCGGGGACGGAAACACGAGCACTGAACAGAATCCTTCTCACCTGTACACTTCAAACGGCACATACACCGTTTTGCTGAGCGTTACGGACAACGACGGGACTTCCTCATCAGCACAGAAAATAGTAACCGTTAATGCCCAGGGCGGGAACACACCCCCTGTACCCTCCTTTGACTACTCCCCGTCCAGCCCGGCACCCGGCGATGAGATAACATTCGATGCTTCCGCCTCAACAGATGCCGACGGCATAATAGAACTCTACAGGTGGGACTGGAACAGCGACGGCAATTATGATGACGAATACACCTCCTCCGATGCAGTTCACACATGGTACGAAAGCGGAGAATACAATGTCACGCTGCAGGTCAAGGATAACAATGGTTCCGCAAATACGTACACGCTGGCAATCTACGTCGGGGAGAGTGGCAACGCAGAGCTGAAGATATCCTCCGGAACGTCGGATGTGTCCATGGAAGCAGGCAAAGAGAAATCAATAACATTCGAAATCAAATGTTTCAACGGCACGGTGAGTGGCGTGACGGTCAGTGTTCTGGACGATGCGGGAACAAACATAACCATAACGCCATCCAGCGAGGCAACCCTGAAAGCCGGCGATACAAAGGTATACTCGATGAAGATAAAAATGCCCCAGAACTTCTCGGGAAACGGGAAAATAAAAATACAGGCAGAGGGCGACGGAAGTGTTAAAAGCAACATATACGAGATAAGCATCACGGCAAAGAGCGGAGATTCCACCCCCGGATTCGCATCGATACTGGCAATAGGGGCAATTCTCATCGTTATTCTGTTCATGAAGAAGATGAAGTGAAGGGGTAAGTAGATATCCCATCGCCGGGAATGCTGCGGGGCTGAACGGATGAATTCGGTAACCGGAAAAGCAAAAAAATAACGATATAATTATA
>CAZOAF010000099.1:0-4272 GCA_964577775.1 uncultured Thermoplasmatales archaeon
CACATATATGCGTTTGATTCACAGACGGAGGCATTGCCGCCTTCCGGCAGCAGTGTTTCCCCATCTGCATCTTACGGAGCTACCATATCCATCGTTGCAGTCATTTCCATAGCGGCTGCGGCAGCATATATCTACTATCTGAAAAATCACAAAAAGGAAGCGTGATGGACGGGGGAAAACCCGATATTTTAGAAGTTTCTTTGGGCTGAAGAACTTTCTTTTCTAAAGAAAGGGGTTCTTTTCTTCGTACTTCTCCTTCTTTCCGGTTTTGATGTGGATTTTTTCCACCGTTATATTGCCCTCCTTCATCTCTATGATGTCGAAAGACTGGCTGGAGCCCGTTCTTTCGCAGGATACCGTGCCCGCCGTGGACACGACCGTGCCGTTCACATTCCAGACCCACGGAACATGCTTGTGCCCGCTCAGTACCAGCGGCACGTTATGCAAATCAAGGATTTTCAGCACCTCGCCCGCATCGGCAAGAACATTGCGCTCCCTGCCGGTGTACGGTATGGGAACAAGATGGTGGTGTAGAAAAACGATTGACCGTGGGGATAGTTGTTGCCGGAGCCATTCCAGCTGCGCCCTGCCTATATGCCCCTCGTCTATGTCGGGCTCGCTGCTGTCAAGTCCTATGAATCTGTAATCGCCAATATCCTTGGTGAAGAATCGTTTGCCGAAGAGTTCCTCGAACTTCCTGTAACCCTCGTGGCGCGAGTCATGATTTCCCGGAACGATGAGATACGGTGATTCTATTCTGTCCAGCTCCTTTCTCACGCCCTCGAACTCGTCCCTGAGCCCGTAGTCCGTCACATCTCCCGTCACGATGACGACATCGGGATTTTCCTCGTTCACCATCGCTATGCATCTGTCAAGCATATCGTGCAGGAACATCCAGCTTTTGCTGTAGTGTAAATCAGATATGTGTGCTATCTTCATCATGTCTCTCCGAGTTTCTCCTTTGCCGTTTCCCTGAGTTTGTACTTCTGGATTTTGCCGCTTGCGGTCATCGGAAAATCGTCGACGAAGAATATGTACTTGGGGGTCTTGTATCTGGCCATATTCTCCCTGCAGAACTGCTTTATCTCATCCTCACTGGATGTTTCACCTTCCTTTAGCTGGATGAACGCCGCAACGTTCTCGCCGTATTCCTTCGACGGAACACCGACAACAGCCACATCCTTTATCTTTGGATGTTTGTAAAGGAATTCCTCTATCTCGCGGGGATAAACATTCTCCCCTCCCCTTATTATCATGTCGTCAACCCTTCCCAGTATCTTTATGTAGCCGTCCTCGTCCATCTCTGCAAGGTCTTTCGTATGAAGCCATCCGTCCTCTATTGCCTTGCTCGTTTCTTCCGGCATTTTGTAGTACCCCTTCATTATGTTGTAACCTCTTGCCACCAGTTCTCCCGGCTCGTTCGGGGGCAATTCCTCGCCCGTCTCGGGGTCTATGATTTTCACGTCCACAGGCGGATGGGCCTTGCCGACCGTCTCCACTCTCTTCTCTATCGGGTCGTCCCTCTTCGTCTGGGTGATGACCGGCGAAGCCTCCGTCAGCCCGTAGCATATTGTTATCTCGCTTGCATGCATCTCGTTTATGACCCTCTTCATGACCTCCATGGGACATGTTGCGCCTGCCATTATGCCCGTCCTCAGAGAGCTGGTATCGTACTTGTCGAAGTCCGGGTGTTCCAGTTCTCTTATGAACATCGTGGGCACACCCTGGATGACCGTGCACTTCTCCCTGTCTATTGCTTGCAGAACCTCCCCTGCATCAAAAATCTTTATCGGAACCATGGTGGCACCGTACAGGGCGCAGTTGAGAGTTGACATGACGCATCCGAAGCAGTGGAAGAACGGAACGGGGATGCACATCCTGTCCTTGTCCGTGAGCCCCAGGTAATGCCCCACCCAGTATGCATTGTTCACAATGTTGTAATGCGTGAGCATAACTCCCTTGGGGAATCCCGTCGTGCCCGAGGTGTACTGCATGTTGACCACATCGTGCGGATCCAGCGAGTTCTGCACTTCTGCAAGTTCTTCATCCGCCACCCCCTCCCCCATGCCGAGGACATCATCGAAATTCATCAGTCCCTCATGCTTTTCTTTTCCTATGAAAACGGCATGCTTCAGAAACGGAAGCTTCTCGGATGTCCTTCCTTCCTTGATTTCGGGAACGACCTTGTATACCGTATCGACGTAGTTGACATCCCTGAACCCTTCCACGAGAAAAATAGCCGCGGAGTCCGACTGCTTGAGCAGATATTCCAGTTCATGTGCTTTGTAATTTATATTGACTGTAACGAGCACGGCACCCATCTTTGCGGTGGCGAACTGGAGAATCACCCACTCGGGAACATTGTAAGCCCACACCGCAACCTTGTCCCCCTTTTTGATTCCGAGTTTCATCAATCCCTTCGCCATTTTGTCGCATATTTCCCTGAACTCCCTGTAATTGTATCTCGTTCCGTCAAGGTACACAAGGGCGTCGTTATCCGGATGCTTTTCGGCTGTCTCGTCAAGTATCTGACCTATGGTTTTGTCTATCATGATGAGGTAATGTCATTTCCTTTCATAAAATTTGTTGTAACAAAGAAAGGAGGGGCTGGGAGATGGAGGTGGTAAAAACTTCGTGGCAACCGCCCCTCCTGAGAATCGCCACAGGGAGATAAATGAAAAATCCTATTTAAATTTTTTTGGTTTCCTCTGTGCAATCATAAACATTTTATACACGGCATCACTTTTTGGATGAAATGAAAAAACTTGCCGTCATTGCTATGGTTTTGCTCCTTCTGGTATGCTCCTTTCAATCCGGGCACGCGTCAGCCGCCGGCGATACAAGCAGATGGGAGGTGAAGTGGCACAAGAACTATAAGACGGTAAACAACACCACCTTCGGCGTTTTCATAGGCTCCGAATACTGGAACGAAACCAGTTTCTACCACAATTGGGGAGGGCACCGGGTGTATGAGAAATATACGGACAACATCGGATTTGAAGCCACAACCCAGATATATTCTGGCGGGGGTAAGTATGAGCTGAGACTCTACGACGTGGACGACTATGCATGGGTAACCTTGGACGGAAAGGAAGTGCTGAGGGTTGAAAAGAAAGGTGACGAACCGGGCAATGGTTCCGTTAATCTCGAAATTTCCAAGGGGCAGCACATGCTCAAGGTGAACTGGGAAGAGGAATGCTGCAAGGCGTCGATAGGCTTTGCCGCCCCCGACGAACTATTTAACAAGGACAATGTGAACAATACCCAAAATAAAAATACGCCCGGATTTGAAACCGCAGCAACTGCAGGAACGATTGTGATTGCAACCATCTTTTTATCGCTCAGAAGACAACATAAAAATAAAAAATAGGGCGGTGCATGCGTGTAAAACCGATAGCAGATTAGAAACTGTTTGTCGTCATTGACTATCCTTTTTCTGTTTTGTAAACAGGAATTTTATTCCCTTTGCATAGTATCTCTTTTGAGTAGATAGATGGTATGCTGTGATCCACATGAATACGAACGAGGTGATTGCATGCAACTGGATGAAATTAATGTCTATCCTAAGAGATGGAAATGTCACGAACAATACGAGGATAACACCTGTAATCGACGAGAACAAAAAGGATATCAGAAGAAATATATTCCATATTATTTTTGATTTTACAGGGGAAATTATCTTTTTTCTTACAGCAAATTTCGTCAATACGATTCCGCTAACTATAACTATAAATGCAAGTACGAATCCCACAAATTCCTTATTCTCATACCATGGAATGGAAGTTTGGTTATGCCCTGCAGACTGTGATTCTGCAGATGTGCTGTTATCTGAGTTCGACGTGTCTCCTGTTTCCGATGGGTCGGGTTGGGAATGGTCACATATGCCGTCTCCATTAGTATCCACATAACGCGGACATTCGCCAGGATACGTGTCATTTTCAAGACCGTAAGGACAGTCATCCCATGCCGAAGCAACATTGGATGGTATTGGCAATGCAAGGACAATTAGAATGCCCACAACAATGAATGCAGGCATCCATCCTTTTAAGATTGATTTTTTCATGTTATCCTATCCAAAAAAGAGAAGGAAGAGAGGTGAGTATTTTAGTTACTGCCGTGGTGCCCGCCAGCCCATATCGGCTTTCCTTCTTCCCGATAGAGCATGTCGTTTATATAGAATACTGCAAGCCGCTGACCTACAATGCCATCATGCAAGATTCCTGTTATGGTAACAGTTGTTCCTGTAAGCCCCTGCAGTTCCTCCATGATTGT
>CAZOAF010000100.1:0-4215 GCA_964577775.1 uncultured Thermoplasmatales archaeon
ATAAAGAGGGGAATGGACGGAGCAGATGCAGTTGGCATCACGGTGCCGACATTTGCATTGAATAACTCCAAGAAAATCGTCGATATGGTGAAGGATATAGACCCCTCCATACCGGTGATTGTAGGAGGGCCCCACCCGACACTCTATCCCCGTGCATCCCTGAAAGAGATAAGTGCCGACATGGTCGTTGCTGGGGAGGCTGAGAACAGCATACTGGATGTGGCAAAGATTCTCGAAGGAAGCAAGAGGATGGAGGAGGGGCGGGGGGTTTACTACAGAAAAAACGATGAGATACATGAAGGCGAAAAGATAGAGGCTATAAGGAATCTGGACGATATCCCGTTTCCTGCCCATGACCTGGTGGAGAAATACGACTATGGACGCTCCTACGGCTTCAAACTCTTCAGGGGAAGGACAACAGCAGTGCTTGCCAGCAGGGGATGCCCGAGGAGATGCAGTTTCTGCAGCAGGCGGCTGCTCTATATGGGAACTTATAGAAAGAGAAGCGCCGAGAATGTGGTAAGGGAAATGGAAATGCTTTATGAAAGGGAATATGAAAACGTGATAATAGCGGATGACAACTTTACAAGCGACATGAAAAAAGTCGACAAAATCATGGACATGATAATGGAGAGAGGGATAGAACTGACATTGCTGGTCAACGGTGCAAGAGTAGATTCTGCGGACGAAAGGATATATTCAAAAATGTGGGATGCGGGGGTAAGGCTGATATCGTTCGGGCTCGAATCCGGAAATCAGGAGATACTCGATTTCTATCGCAAGGATATAACGCTTGAACAGATAGAAAGGGCTGTAGAGATAAGCAATCGGGTGGGATTTTTTACCATAGGAAATTTCATAATAGGTGCACCCATAGAAAAAGAGGAGGAGATTAAAAACACCATAAAATTTGCATCCTCCCTCCCTCTTGATATGGCAGAGTTTTTCATACTCCGGTATATGCCCGGGTCGGAACTGTGGGAGGAAGCAATGAAGAGCGGGAAAATAGGAGAGGACGAATATCTTGTGGAGAGCGATTCCAGGAGAGGACTTGGAAACTTCACGAGAGAGGAACTGATATACTGGAAAAATCTTGCATATAGAAATTTCTACCTCAGACCTCCGTACATCATAAATGAATTGCACAAGTTCATATCAAGGTTTGATATCCGGCTCGTGAGGGCAGGTTTCTCCATGCTGAAGATTCTGCTTTACAGAACCAAAAAGGATGAGAAAGTCTGGAAGACACTGGAAGAGCAGAGGTTGCAGTGAGGCGAACGCAACAGTTACCTACATATATCTCGAATATTATTAAGTTGCAGATGAAATCATTCGTCCATTTAAACCCGGTAGAAATTCACTTCGGCACCGGAAGTTTCGAGCATGCGGGCGTCATTGCAAAAAGGTACGGAAAAAAGGCACTTGTCGTGACCGGCAGGAGAAGCATGAGGGAAACGGGGGCAACGGATGAACTTCTCTCCCGTCTGAACAATGAAGGGATTGACACCGAGGTTTTTGACAGGGTGGAGCCAAACCCTTCATACACGACGGTTGATGAAGGCGCAGAGCTTGCCAAAAAATGCAACATGGTCATAGGTCTCGGGGGCGGAAGCGCCATGGATGCGGCAAAGGCGATAGCAATAGCGGCATTCGAACAAAAACCGATTTCAAATTTTTTCTCCGGAGAAACACCGTCGGAGGCGATGCCCGTAATAGAGATTCCGACAACGGCAGGTACCGGAAGTGAGGCTGACCGGTACTTCGTATTAACAGACCCCGGAACAGGGGAAAAGCACGGACGGGGCTACCGGTGCTCGTACCCCGTTGCATCGATGGTTGACCCTCTGCTCATGGAAACCATGCCCCGCCGCCTGACCGCCTCCACCGGAATTGACGCCTTCTTCCACGGGCTCGAATCCTACGTATCCAGAATGTCCACACCCATCGGAGAACTTTACGCAGGGGAAGCGATGAAGTTGATAGTCGGCAATCTCGAGGATGCCTGCCGGAACGACAAAGATGCCAGGGAAAACATGGCTCTGGCAAGCACGCTGGCGGGGATGGCAATAGACGTGGGAAGGACAACGTTGCTCCATGCCCTCGAGCACCCGCTAAGCGGGCATCTGGACGTGCCGCACGGCGAGGGGCTGGCAGCCCTGTCAATAGCGTACATGGAGTTCACATATCCTGCATGCCCCGAAAAGTTCGCGTACATCGCATCGCTGCTGGGGGAGGATGTCGCCGGAGCGGGGGCGGAGGAGGCTGCAAAGAAGAGCATTGACGGCATGAGAAAGTTTCTGGAGAGGGTGGGAATGAACATACGCCTGAAGGACATGGGAGCGGACGAGGACATGATAGACACATTCGTGAAAGATGCGCTCAAAAGCCATCTTCTTGATATAACCCCCCGTCCCGCCTCCGCCGCCGACATGCGGGAGATATATCTCAAATCGCTGTGAAAAGCAGTTAAATCCTTATATCCTGCGGCAATTTACAATCATGCTGAAAGTGGGCGTTCTTGCATCCGGCAGCGGGACAAACCTGCAGGCGATAATAGATGCGTGCGAAAGCGGGAGGATGGATGCCGGGGTCGTTGCGGTGGTGAGCGACAACAAAGATGCATTTGCACTCGAGAGGGCGAGAAAGCACGGCATAGATGCCATTTTTTCCGACGCAACGGACAGGGAAAAGCATGAGGACGAAATAGACGGAATGTTCACGGAAAGAGGGGTGGAACTTGTCGTCGGCGCGGGCTACATGCGCATTCTGTCGCCCAAATTCGTGCGAAAATGGTACGGAAAGCTCATAAACATACATCCCGCGCTTCTGCCGTCCTTCAGGGGAACTGACGGGCAGGGGGATGCCCTCAGATACGGTGTCAGGATAACGGGATGCACGACCCATTTCATAGACGAGAAGACGGACCACGGCCCGATAATACTTCAGGCTGCAGTCCGTGTTCATGACAGCGATGACCGTGATGCCCTGGCAAAGCGCATACTCCGGGTGGAGCATCAGCTGCTGCCGAGAAGCATAGACCTGTTCGGGCAGGGGCGTCTTGAGATGGACGGGAGGAAGGTTAGAATACTGCCGGGCGACTCCTGGATGGAATATGCGCTCCCGGACGTGCTTTACTCGGAAGGGTTCTGATGGACGGCATCGAATGGCTGGAGGGATTGAAGGGCAGGGGGATAAAGCCCGGGCTGGAGAGGATGAGGGAGGCGGCAGCTGGCATTGAAACAGATTACAAAATAATACATGTCGGGGGGACGAACGGAAAGGGCTCCGTATGCCGGTTCGTGGGATCGATACTCCGGGAGGCTGGCTATACGGTCGGAATATACTCCTCGCCCCATCTGGAGAGGGTTAACGAGCGAATAACCGTGAACGGGGACGAGATAGGCGACGACGAGCTGTCTGGGCTCGCGGGCATTCTCATGGAGCAGGACAACGGCATGACGTATTTTGAGGCGATGACGGTGATGGCACTCATGCACTTCGGCGGCAGGGTTGATTTTGCCGTGCTGGAAGTCGGGATGGGGGGCAGATACGATGCCACGAACATCACCGATGCGGACATAACCGTCATAACAAATGTTTCCATGGAGCACGAACAATATCTGGGCGACAGCATAGAGAAAATTGCATTCGAAAAGGCGGGCATAATAAAGGGCGCCGACGTGGTGACCGCCTGCCGTGGCAGGTCGCTTGATATCATAGAAATGAAAGCCGCGGAGCAAAATTCCCCGCTCCATGTCGTGGGAAGGGATATCACGTGGAGGCGCATATCCCCCGGGAGATTTGCCGTCAGAAGTAAAGAGGAATACGAAATCGAAACGCACATGAACGGCATGTTCCAGGGAGAGAACATTTCCATTGCGGTTCGTGTCGCCGAGCTGCTCGGCATGGGAAGGGAGAGTATCGTGAGCGGCATAAAGAATGCAAGACTGCCCGGAAGGATGGAACGGATCGGAAAATTTCTGCTGGACGGTGCCCACAACCCGGCGGGCATGAAAGCACTCGGGGAATCCATCGGCGATTTTGATTGCAACCGGCTGTTCGTAATCTTCGGTGCCATGAGGGACAAGGACATCCCGTCCATGATAGAATACCTCCCCGGAGGGCGGGGGGCTGGGGGGGCGGAGGATGATGGAGGGAATGATGGGGAAGGGAATGGAAATGGCGGTGATAAGGCGGTAATAATAGCCACAGGCA
>CAZOAF010000101.1:0-4152 GCA_964577775.1 uncultured Thermoplasmatales archaeon
GAGCAATTTGAGAGGGAATCGTTACAGCAAGACTTTCCCCAGCCATTCTGACTTTACGTTTAATTGCCATGTTCAGACACCTATACAAATATATGTATAGAATTATAAAAAATCTGGGTTGTCATTGCCATTAAAAATTATGTTTTACTGGTAAATTATCGTTTATATCCTGCCCCCAGCGCTACATTTTCATCAAACTTTCTCTCAATTCCCCGTTCGGAAGCATGTAATCCGGATGGGCGGTCCCTTCCTCCTCCATGCGGTATCTCACGCAATTTCGGTATCCGCCATCGCTTTTGCAGTATTTCTCCACCCATGTCTTCTCGAGTTTGCCCTTATCCGTGAACCTTTTTATCGGGCATACCTCGTACCATTTGCAGACCACGCATTCACCTCCCGAAAATCCATCTCAGTATTTTCTCGATGAAACTTTCCTTACCGCCGTGGGGCGGGTGGGGAGGCGGCGGGTTCGGGGGGTGGGGCTGACCGGGCTCGCTTTCCAGTTGTTTTACGCGGATTTTTATCGTCCTTCCCGTTGTTCTTGCCCCCGTAACCACCATGTTATCCATGCTGTCTGCGGATACGCCGCGCATGTAGTCGTCTATCCTGCCGCTGACCTGCTTTCCGAGCATCATGTCGAGCAGTTTCTCTCCGGTGTTTCTGTCGTACAGTGCGGCGTAATACTCGTTCACGCCGTCCTTGTAACCCGTGACCGCTACGTTCCCGTTTCCCAGCGTATCCACCCCGTACAGAAATCCCCTGTCCTGCTCCTTTTCCCACGTTACGTTGAAATACGAATCGAATTTGAGAAGGTACTGGTACCCTTCCCCGGACTTTCCTGCCACCATGAAATTTCCGGCGCTGTCCGCCGTTATGCCCGTGGGCGCCTTGTTTCCCGGCATCGTGAGTTCCCGTCGCCTCAGCCCCGCCATTCCTCCGAACTTTGTTACCATGAGTTCGGTTATGTCGTCATGCCCGGAAAACCCTGCTGCGACAGGATTGCCGTCATTGCCCGTGGCAACGCACGTGTAGAATGCAATCATGCCCTTTCTCCGGGTGGCCCTCCATATCCTCCTGCCGTTTGACCCGGATAATTTCAGCAAGAAACCCTTGAAGGAAAGCGATGTTATCGACCCGCCGCCGCCAGCCACGATTATGTCGTCGTTCCGGTCGATTGCCACGCCGGATGCGATGTTCACCTGAAACGGAGAGTATGTCTTCTCCCACATTACGCTTCCGTCCGGGGTGTATTTTTTCACGTATATGATGCTTTCCGTGCCTCCCGACCGGGTGAAAGTTCCCGCCACAACTATGTTGTCCCTCGAGTCCACAGCCACGTCGAAGAAGTAGCCGTATTCCCCCATCGTTAACTTTTTGATGAGCGGCGGCACTATGGGTTTTGCCTCGCTCACGGCAGCGGAGCCGAAGTTGCACATCTCCGGCAAATCGGAATCCGACCACTGCTCGTTTCCGTCGCCGTCGTACTTCACCACCACTCCCCTGTCCTCCTCCAGGTTGATGCCGCATACTATGGCGTTGTCCCTCGAATCAATCGCAGCCCCCATGTTTCCCGAGCCGCCGTCAAAATCCTTCACCCACAAGATTTCGTATTCATATCCCATTTTTCCACATCCATAATGAATCGGATATTATAAGGATTTTATGAAATTGCGCAACGATTAAATTTCCCGTCACCATATTATGACGAAACCAAATGAAGGCGGTCATCGTGGGCGGCGGGCCGGCGGGGCTCATAACGGGCTTGCACCTGCTCGATGAAGGCATATCGCCGTTAATTCTGGAAAGGCGGGCCGAGATATCGTCGACCGCATGCGCCGAGGGCTGTGATTACGAGTCGCTGAAAAAAATCCCTTTCGACTCCTCACCGTACATCTCAAAGGAGGTTGACGGCGCCGAGTTCATATTTCCGGGGAGTCATTCATTCCGTTCGGGAAGAAGGGGTGCGGTGCTTGACAGGAGCAGGTGGCTCAGAGGAATGGCAGACGAGTTCGTGCGGAGGGGCGGGGAGTTGAGGACGGGCGCACGTGTTGGGGCTGTGGAGGGAAATGCGGTGGTTCTCGGCACGGGAGAACGGGTGGAATACGACGTGCTGGTGGGCGCCGACGGCCCCTACTCTGCGGTCGGAAAGAGCATGGGAGTCTCGTGGGAAGTCCTTGCAGGAGTTCAGTACAAAATCGAGCATGATACTTCCGATATGAATGACATGAAGTTCTATTTTGACCGGCGGTTTTCCCGCCACTATGCATGGGTATTTCCGAAAAAAGACATGCTCAACATCGGGCTTGCGGGCAAGTTCGGCCAGCTCGATGGCTTCGTGGATTTTCTGGGCATTAAGGGCAGGGTGGTTTCAAGGGAGGCGGGGGCAATTCCCGTGGGCGGTATTCCGAAAAGAATCGTACGTGGGAATGTTGCCCTCATAGGCGATGCGGCATCGATGACGAATCCCCTTTCCGGAGGGGGTATTGCCCCCATAATATATGCCGCCCCGATACTGTGCAGGCACATAGACCGCCTCGATGAGTACGAAAGGGAGGTGAGAAAACATCCGATGTTCGGAAGCGTGGTTCTCAGGGCCAGGAATACGCTCATGAAGGCAACGAACGATGAGATGGAGAAAATGGGGAAGGTGGTTGACGGAAGGGTTTTCGAGGAAATGGGATTTTCCGACCTCACGGGCGCCCTGCGGCATCCCCTGCTCCTTCCGAAGATGATTGTAATAGGGCGGGGGATGGTACCCGCGATGAGATGGGGATGGTAATCCATCAATTTTTTATATCGTCCTTCAATTCCCTACTATGCCATACTGGGACAAAAAACACGAAACAATGCCCCTCGGGGAGCTTAAGGAATTGCAGTTGAAGAGATTGAAGAATGTTGTTCGCACGGTCTATGAAAAAAATGAATTTTACCACAAAAAGTTGAAGGATGCCGGGGTGGGTCCGGATGACATCAAGACACTTGACGACATAACGAAGATACCGTTTTTGACAAAGGATGACCTTCGCCAGTATTATCCGTTCGGATTGCTATGTACCCCGCTGGACGATGTCGTGGAGGTTCATGCATCCTCGGGCACCACGGGAAAGCCGGTTGTCGGGGCGTACACGAAAAACGACCTCGACGTGTGGGGCGAGGTCATGGCGCGCTCGCTGTATGCAAACGGGCTGAGGAAGGGCGACATCATGCAGAACGCCTACGGATACGGGCTGTTCACGGGTGCACACGGATTCGAGAAGGGCGCGCAGAAGATAGGCGCCATGGTTGTGCCCATAAGCTCCGGGAACACGAAGAGGCAGATATCCATAATGAAGGACTTCGGCACGACGGCCATTGCGTCAACCCCCTCCTACTCGCTTTACATGGCAGAGGTTGCGGAGGAGATGGGTTTCTCGCCGGCGGACGACTTCAAACTCCGCCTCGGGCTGTTCGGGGCAGAGGCATGGAGCGACGAGATGAGGAAGGCAATAGAGAAGAAATGGGGAATCACCGCATACGAGCATTACGGTCTGACGGAAATCATAGGGCCCGGCGTGGTCTCGGAGTGCGAGGAGAAGCACCTTCACATAAATGCCGACCACTTTCTGCCGGAAATCATAGACCCGAAGACGGGGGAGCATCTCGAACCCGGCGAGGAGGGCGAGCTGGTTTTCACCACGCTTACAAAGGAGGCATTCCCCGTGCTGAGATTCAGAACGAAGGACATTGCGGTTTACAGCGAGGAGGCATGCGAGTGCGGCAGGACGCTGCCCATCCAGTCGCGCATAAAGGGAAGGAGCGATGACATGATGAAGGTCAAGGGAGTCATTGTTTTTCCGTCTCAGGTAGAGGAGGCGATGATGAAGGTCGAGGGGATAAGCGGAAATTACGTTCTCGTAAAGGAAAAGAAAGGGTCGATGACGTCCCTCAAGGTCAGGGTGGAGCCGACGGAGGAAAGATACTCGCAGGGCAATCTCGGCAGGCTGGCGGAGGCGGTGGGAGAGGAGATATACGCAATGCTCAACATTCACGTGCCCGTAGACATAGTGGAGCCCAATTCGCTGCCAAGAAGCGTCGGAAAGGCAAAGAGAGTGGTGGAGGAGTAATTCAACCAAATAATACAGTAAAGACGTATAGAAGTACTACAAATATTGG